>NZ_JAIVPF010000025.1:0-256194 GCF_053528595.1 Leucobacter sp.
CGTGCCGAGCGCGCCGGCGCGCGACACCCCGCTCGCGAGCGCCCCGCCGGCCACCCCGCCCAGCGGCGCGCACGCCACCGGCGCCGCGAGCCCCAGTCCGGCGGCCCAGTCCGTCCGTGATCCGTCCATCCTCGTTCCCTCCGTCGTCGTTCCCCGCGCCGCACGCGATCCCGCGATCCCGTCGGCGCCGCACGATCCTCCGCCGCGCGATCCCGGCCCGGGTCAGCCCTGCGCCGCCAGCCGCACCCGCGCCCACCGCACCTCGCGGGGGTCGTTCAACACGAGCATCTCCACCACCTCGCCGCCGTCGCAGCGCAGCAGCTCGACCGTGGCCGCGGCGTCGCCGACGCGTGCGACGCGCACGGCGCCGCCGGACAGCTCCCACCGCTCCACCGCCGCGGGTGGTGCGACCGACGAGCTGTGGCCGGCCCGCGCCGCCTCAGCGCCCTGGTCGGTGGCCGCGGGATCCTCGCTCATGCTCCCACCGTACTCCTGGCCGCGCCGTCCGGGGCTCCCCGGCGACCCGTTCGCGGCCGAGCCGGGTTCAGCGGCGACGGCGCCCGGCCGTCACACTCGCCGGTAGGCGAGATCCCGGATCGCGCGCCCCTTGTCGGCGCCCTTCTTCTCGAAGGCGGTGAGCACGCGCCCCTCGAAGCGCTCGGCCCACTCCCCCGTGAAGTCGCGCTCGAACGCCGGTGCGGCGTCGAGCACCTCACGCATCTGCTCGGCGTAGTCCTCCCAGTCGGTGGCGAGGCGCAGCACGCCGCCGGGACGCAGCGCGAGCGCGGCGATGCGCGCGAAATCGGCGCTGACGAGGCGGCGCTTGTGATGGCGGGCCTTCGCCCACGGGTCGGGGAAGAACACCCAGACCTCGTCGACCGACCCCGCCGGCAGGTACTTCTCGAGCAGCTCGGGGGCGTTCACCTCGGCGAGCCGCAGGTTCTCGAGGCCCGCGAGCTCGGCCCGGATGATGGTGCGCGCGAGCCCGGCGCGGAACACCTCGACACCGAGGAAGTTCGTCTCGGGGTGCATCTCGGCCGCGTGCAGGATCGCGTGCCCCTGCCCGGTGCCCACCTCGACCACGAGCGGGGCGGTGCGGCCGAAGACGCGCTCCGGGTCGCCGACGACGCCGTCGGCGACGCTCGTCGCGGCGCGGCCGTGCGGGATGTCGAGCACGTAGTCGGCGTGATGCGCTTCCCAGGCGCGCTCCTGCGAGGGGGTCATGCGGCCGCTGCGGCGCACGAACGACACCGGCTTGTCGCGGAAGGTGCTGGGGTCGAAGCTCTTGTGCGGGAGGGGCTGCTGCTCGGTCACCCGTCTACGGTAGCCGATCCCGCGTCGCTTCTCCCCGGCCGGGCCCCTCCGTCCCCTCGCCCCGTCATCCTCCGATCGCAACCGCGCCGCGCCGTCCTCCTCCTGCTCCCCTCAACCGGAACCCGCATTCCCGAACGGCTCCTCCGGGAGACGGGAAGCAGCCGTTCGGGACTCCGCGCGATCGGCGCCCAGTAGCATGGGGGTACGGTTTCGACGCGGAGGGAACGCACCATGACCAGACGGATCCTGCTGGTGAACGGCCCCAATCTCAACCTGCTGGGCACGCGCGAACCCGAGATCTACGGCGACGACACGCTCGCCGACGTCGAGGCGCTCGTCGCGCGTGTGGCGGGAGACTTCGGCCTCGACGTGCGCGCCGTGCAGAGCAACCACGAGGGCGCGCTGATCGACGCGATCCACGCCGCGCGCGAGGACTGCGCCGCCATCGTCATCAACCCGGGCGCCTTCACGCACACCTCGATCGCGCTGCGCGACGCGCTCACGGGCGTCGCGCTGCCGGTCGCCGAGGTGCACATCTCCAACGTGCACGCGCGCGAGGCCTTCCGCCACCACTCCTACATCTCGGACATCGCGGACTGCGTGGTCGTGGGCTGCGGCGTGCAGGGCTACGAGTTCGCCGTGCGCCGCCTCGCCGCCATCATCGCGGGGTAGGGGCCGACTCGGCCCCGCCCCGACCTGTCCGCTCGAGCGGAGGCATGGGACGCGCACCGAATCCCGCCGCCCGCGCCCTACGGCACCGTGATGAAGATGTCGAACAAGTGGGGGTTGTGGGCGTGGACCAATACCGCGAACACCACCGCGTCGAACAGCAGGTGCACCGTCACCACGTAGGCCAGCGAGTGGGTGCGCAGGTAGATGTACCCCTGCATCAGGGCGAACGGGATCGTGAGCAGCGGCCCCCAGGAGCGGTAGCCGAGCTCCCACAGGAACGAGACGAACACGATCGTCTGCAGCGCGTTCGCCGCCCAGGGCGGGAAGTGCCGCAGCAGCACGGTGAAGACGGTGCAGATGAAGAAGAGCTCGTCCCAGATCCCGACGGCGCCGACGCCGACGAACAGCCGCGCGATGAGGTCGGGGCTGTCGACGACGGGCCAGTTGCGGTACACCCCCGATGAGATGAAGTACCAGGGCAGGATCAGCCAGCCCAGCACGAGCACCGCGATCAGCCAGCCCCAGTGCAGTCGTCCCCAGCGGCCGGATCCGAACCACGGGAAGGCCGTGGCCCGGTCGCGGTAGAGGAAGCGCGACACGAGGTAGGGCACCGCGACCGCTCCGCCCAGCGCGAGCGTGAAGGCGATCATCGACCAGTTGTCGAGATGGGCGGCGAGCGGGATCGAGCGCACGATCGCCAGGCCGATCGCGATGAGGGACAGGTCGCGCAGCAGCGAGGGGGTGCGGGGGATCTCCCGGCCCCCGCTGTGCTCGGCGCCCCACGCGAGGATGAGGCCCGCGATGAGCAGCTCGAAACCGAGCACCGGCTGCTCGAGCACGAAGAAGGCGGGAGCCGCCAGGCAGACGATCAGCGCCGCGGTCAGGTGCAGCGGCCGCACGTGCCCGGGTTCCTCCCTCATGCCCCCAGCGTAGCGATGGGCGGGCGTCGGACGTGCACGGCGAGGCGCGCGTTTCCGCGCTCGACGTGCACGCCGCGCCGACCTCAGTCGAAGTACTCGGTGGTGGCGGGCCAGTCGCGTCCGATGAAGGGCGCGGCCCGGCGTTCGAATTCGTCGCGCTCCGCGGCGCGCACCGTGGCGATGCCGTAGCCGATCTCGACTCCGGAGATGAGCCAGCCGTATTCCTCGGCCTCGGCGAGCGCATCGGCGTCGAGGCGGGCGTCGGTGACCGAGACGTCGAGGAACTCGCTGCCCCGCAGAAAGGTGCGCCCGGTGATCGTCGCGCTCCCCTCCCACGCGTCCTCGGGCCCGGCCTCGAGCCCCGCGGCCTCGGCGATCTCGGCGACGCGGTCGAGCAGCCCGGGCCAGTCGGATCGCGGGATCGTGGCCTCTCCCCGCCAGACGGGAGAATTGTAGAGCCGGAGCATCGACTCCCCGCCGTAGCCGTTCGCGGTCTCGGGCATCCACTCGTTCGGGTCGCCGGCGGTGCTGCGATGCTCGGCTGCGGGATCCCGGATCTCGACCGTCTCGCCGTCACCCGTCCGCAGCTCCCAGGGGGCCACGCCGTACTCGGCCTCGAGCATGGACCGGATGCTGCCGATGAGTTGCACCTCACGCCGGGGCACGTCCTCGACCACCGGGCCGGCGAGCACCGCCTCGACGTCGGTGAACGCGTAGGCGGGGAACCCGCCCCAGTCGAGGGTCACGTACTCCCCGTCGGCATCGACGTAGGTGGTGCTCGGGGGCTGAGGAGCGCACGCCCCGAGGCCCAGGACGATCCCGGCTGCCAGGCCCGCGGCCGCGCAGCGGCGGGCGCGGGCGGCGAACGGACGCATCATCGGGAGCCCTCCCCGGCGCCGACCCCGCGCCCCGCGCCGCCGACACCCGTATGCTCTGCTCCCTCGCCCGCGGCGTCCGCGCCGCCGGAACCCCCGGCACCGGTCTCGGCGCCCCGGCCTCTCCGAATCGTGCTCGCGGCGATCCCCGTGCTCCCCACGACGAGCAGCATGCCGCCCGCCCACCACGCGGCCAGGAACAGCATGCCCGCGTCGACCAGGGCGAGCACGAGCAAGGCGAGGCCCGCCGCGGCGGTCGCGGAGTAGGCCCAGCGGAGCCCGCATGCGAACAGCACGGCGAGCAGCAGGAACAGCGCGATCGCGGCGGCGGCCGGCCAGCCGAGCGCGACGGAGCCGCTCATGACGCCGGCTACGGCGAGCAGCGCGGGCAGTGCGATGAGCACCCCGGCGAAGATGCGCCACAGCGGGGCGCGCACGAGGTCGAGGCCGTGCTCCACGCGCCAGGGCACCACCGTCGCCGCCCACATCGTCACGACGAGCGGCACGAGGAAGAGCCCGCGGCCCTCCCCCGCCAGCGCCGCCAGCGCCGTCATCACGACCGTGACGGTGACCGCCGCGATGAGCCGCGTGCGCCTCGGCACGAGAAGCGGGAGCAGGCTCAGGATCACGGCCGCGCCGCAGAGCACAGCCGTGCCGGCGACCGCGCCGTCGGCGGGTCCCCCGCTCCACGGATCGGCTACCGGAGCGAGCATCGCGATCGCGTACGAGGTCAGGAGCGCGACGATGACGGAGGTCCACCCCAGCAGCACGAAGGCCCGGTTCGCGCGGGCGCGATCCTGCGCGGCCGGGCCGGTGCGATCCGATGCCGCCGAGCCCGCACGATCCGGCGGGACCGGTGCGACGAGGTCGAGCTCGGTGCGGAACTGCTCCGCCACCTGCTCGACGGGTCCGAGCGCGGCCAGAGCCTCATCGGCGCTCCGGCCCGCCTCGAGCGCGTCGTCGAGGTGCGCGCTGACGTCCTCCAGGATCGCCGTGCGCGGCCCGGCGGGCACCTGCTCCAGCCGGGTCTCGAGCTGCCGCAGGTACGCAGTGATCCGCGTGTCGCGGTGTTCGGTGGTCATCTCTTCTCCTGCTCGTCGGCTGCGGTTTCGATGAGCGCCTCGACCTCGTGGGCGAGGGATCCCCACACCGCGGCGAACCGCTCGAGCTGCGCCCGCCCGTACTCGGTGATCGCGTAGTAGCGGCGGGGCCGCGATCCCCCGGAGTCACCGGCGCCCTCCCAGCGAGTGTCGACGGTGCCGGACTCCCGCATGCGGGCGAGCAGCGGGTAAAGGCTGCCCTCGCTCGCGCTGAGGGCGCGCTCCATGAGTTCGTTCGCGAGTTCGAGGCCGTACATATCGCGCTGGGAGAGCAGCGCGAGCACGCAGTACTCGAGCACCCCCTTGCGGAGGTTGGTCGCGATCTTCTCGCTCTGCGTGTCCACAGGCCCAGGTTATCTTGCGTAGCAAGTATTGTCACGCAAGATCAGAACCTCGGCGGAGCCGGCCGTGGGAGTCAGACGCGTGCTGCGACGCGGGCCTTCCTGCGCTCGACGATCTTGCCGCGCACCGCGAACGCCACGACGAGCAGCAGCAGGGCGTAGAGGGTGATCGGGATCGGCCCCTGCACGAGCACCGAGAAGTCGCCGTTCGCGCTCATCGCGGCGTCGCGCAGGCTCGTCTCCGCGAGCGGGCCGAGCACCATGCCGATGATGAGGGGCGCGAGCGGGTAGTCGACGGCGCGCATCACGAATCCGACGAGCCCGATGGCGAGCAGGAGCAGCAGGTCGAAGGTCTTGCCGGAGGTCGCGTAGATGCCGAGGGCGCAGACCATGGTGATCCCCGCGTACAGATAGGGCCGCGGGATCAGCAGCAGCTTCGCCCACACCATCGCGAAGGGCAGGTTGAGGATGAGCAGCACGATCATCGCGATGAAGAAGCTCGCCAGCAGGGCCCACACGAGGTCGGAGGAGCGCTCGAAGAGCAGCGGTCCGGGCTGCAGGCCGTACTGGCGGAAGGCGGCGAGCATGATCGCGGCGGTGGCCGAGATCGGCAGGCCGAGCGCGAGGAGCGCGCCCATCGCCATGCCCGTGGTCGAGTTGCCCGCGGCCTCGGGCGCGGCCAGGCCGCGGATCGCGCCCCTGCCGAACTGCGGGTGCTTGCGGCGCGCATCGAGCCGCTTCTCGAGGCCGAAGGCCAGGAAGGTCGGGATCTCCGATCCGCCGGCCGGCACGACGCCGAAGGGCATGCCGATCGCGGTGCCGCGCAGCCAGGCCGGCAGCGCCTCGCGGAACTCGCGGCCCGAGAGCCAGGGGCGGCCCTTCGGGCGGATCAGCCTGCCGCCGCCGATGTGCCGGTCGAGGCAGGCCACGTAGATGACCTCGCCGAGTGCGAGGATCGCGACCGTGACGGTGACGAGCGAGACGCCGTCGAAGAGGTTCGGCGAGTCGAGCGTGAACCGGGGTGCGCCCGAGATCCCGTCGACGCCGATGACGGCGATCCCGAGCCCGATGAACAGCGATGCGAGACCCTTCACGGGGTTGTCGGTGACCACCGACGAGGTGGCGACGAAGGCGAAGAGCGCGAGCGCGAAGAACTCCGCCGGCCCGAACTGGGTGGAGAAGTCGGCGAGGGCCGGTGCCATGAAGACCACCACGATCGAGGCGATGAAGCCGCCCGTGAACGCGCCGATGGCCGCGGTGGCGAGCGCCTGGGCGGCGCGGCCGTCGAGCGCCATCTTGTGGCCCTCGAACGTCGATGCGATGGCCGACGCCTGGCCCGGCATGTTCATGAGGATGCTCATCGTGGAGTCGCCGAAGAGGCCTCCGAAGTACACGCCGGAGAACATGATGAACGCGGCCGTGGGCTCGAGCGCGAAGGTGACCGGCAGCAGCAGCGCGACCGCCATCGACGATCCGAGCCCCGGCATCACGCCGACGGCGGTGCCGAGCAGGCACCCGATGACCACCCAGAGCAGGTTCTGCCAGGTGAGCGCTCCCGCGAATCCCTCCGCGAGCAGTTGCAGCGTATCCATGTCAGAACCCCCATCCGAGCACGCCCGACGGCAGCGTCAGGCCGAGCAGCATGTCGAACACGATGTAGGCGATCGAGCTCGCGGTCAGGCCCACGAAGAGGTTGTAGACCACCCGCTTCGACCCGAACGCGCGCGCCACGCACCAGAAGAGCAGCATCGCCGCCACGATCCACCCGAGCACGGGCAGCAGCAGCGCGAAGCCGATGAACGATCCGACGATCCAGGCGAGCGAGCCCCAGTCCACCCCGACGCGCTTGACCGCGCGCACCGGGGCGGCCTCGATCTCCTCGTCGGCGAGAAGTTCGATCTCCTCGGTCGGCTGGCCCGCTCGCGCGCGGGCCTCCGCACGGTCCCGCAGCGCTCGCACGATCAGCAGCACCGCGAACAGCAGGAGCCCGGCGGCGATGACCGCGGGGAAGAACCGTGGCCCCGGGAAGACGACGCCCTCGGGCACGCGCATGGTCGCGATGCCGAGCAGCAGATAGCCGGCGAACGCGACGAGCAGCGCCGGCATGATGAGATGCTTCACGAGTGCGGCGCCGGGGTTCGCCCGGCCGATCTCGAGTTCCTCGCCCACGACCGCCGAGACGGCGGTGGGATTGTTCGACGGCGTCATTGGCCCATCTCCTCGTACAGCTGCGCGATGCGGTCGTGCTCGTCGGCGAGGAAGGCGTCGAGCTCCTCGCCGGTGATCACCTTCTCGGTCCAGTGGTAGCGGCGCATCGCGTCCTCCCACTCGGGGGTGGCGAGCGTCTCGAGCACCAGCTCGACCAGAGCGTCGGCGTCCTCCTCGTCGAGCCCGGAGGGGGCCGAGAGGGAGCGCCAGTTGGTCAGGGTGATGTCGAAGCCCTGCTCCCGGGCCGTCGGGATGTCGATCCCCTCGACCGGCTCGGGTGCGACGAGCGCGAGCGCCCGCAGCCGGCCCGACTCGATCTGGTCGATGTTGTCGGGGTAGCCTCCGGCCGCGGCCGCCACCGTGCCGTTGAGCATCGCCTGGATCGCCTCGCCGCCGCCGTCGGATGGGATGTAGGTGACGTCGACCGGGTCGACGCCCGCGGCGAGCGCGAGGTCGGTGACGACGAGCTGGTCGAAGGATCCGCCTCCCGACCAGGGCAGCGCCTTCGGGTCGGCGCGCCAGGCCTCGACCAGGTCGTCGAGGGTGCCGTAGGGCGAATCCGCGGGGACGACGATGACGTCGTACTCCTCGACGACGGTCGCCAGGGGCGTGACGTCGTCGAGGGTGGCCGCGGAGTCGAACTGGATGGTCGCCGCGAGCAGCCCGGTGCCGCCCACGAGCAGGTTGTTCGGCTGCCCGGAGAGCACCGAGACGTTGCCGAGCGCGATCGTGCCGCCGGCGCCGGGCATGTTGACCACCTGCACGTTGTTGACGATGCCGTTCGCCTTCATGGCCTGCTGCATCTCGCGCGCCACGCCGTCCCAGCCGCCGCCGGCCGCGGCGGGGGCGATGACGGTCATCGAGTTGCGGATGTCGGATCCGAGGGCCGCGGAGCTGACCGAGCCGTACGACGCGATGCCGATCGCGGCCGCGGCCACGAGGCCGCCGATCACGCGCGCCGCCGTTCTCCCGGCCCGGTTGCGGGGAGGAGGCGGCTCCTGAGCGGACTCCACCGATGCTGCCCTCATTGCTCACTCCTCCGTGCGACTCCGTTGTCATCTGAACGCGGTTACTAGAATGACAACAGGGACGGCGAACGGCCCGCTCGCACGCATTTGTGCTCTTTGATGCTCACAGCTCGGCGGCGGGCCCACGAGGAGGTGGATCGGTGTCGATTCGGACCAGGCCGCTCGCGATGCGCCTGGCGATCCTGCTGCTCCCGAGCCTCATCGTGCTCGTCTGCGTCGGGCTCACCGCGGCGATCGCCGTCGCCGTGCAGGAGCGCAGCATCCGCACCGCGACCGGCGAACGGGTGCAGGAGGTCGCGACGACGCTGGCGCGGCTGAGTCAGGTCCGCGAGGCGCTGCAGCGCGCCGAGGACGACGGCACCGGTGCCGGGCGCGAGCGGTCGACGGCCGAGCTGCAGCCGCTCGCAGAGGTCGTCGAGCACGCGGCCGGCGTGGACTTCGTGGTCATCACGGACGCGGCAGGGCTCCGGATCACCCACCCCACGGCGTCGGAGCGCGGGAGGCCGGTGTCCACCGACAACGCGGCGGTGCTGGCCGGGGAGGAGTTCCTCGGCACGGAGATCGGCACGCTCGGCCCGACGCTGCGGGCCAAGGTGCCCGTGCGCGACGCGGACGGCGGGGTGATCGGCACCCTCTCCGTCGGCATCCTCGAGTCGCACATCTCGGCCGAGCACGACGAGGCGCTGGCGCAGCTGCTGCCGTGGGCGCTCGGCGCGCTCCTGCTGGGGACCCTCTCGAGCTCGCTGCTCGCGACCGCCTTCGAGCGGCGCTTCCGCCGGCTCGACGAGGCGTCCCGGGAGCACGAGCGGCTGCGGCGCACCGCCTCGGCGCTGCGCGAGCAGTCGCACGAGTTCAGCACCCGGCTGCACGTGATCCACGGCCTCGTCTCGCACGGCGACACCCGGGAGGCGCTCGCGTACATCGACGGCGTGGCCCCCGTGCTCACCGGCGAGCCGGACGAGACGCTGGAGGGGCAGCCGCTGCTGCGGGCCACGGTGGAGGCGCTGCGGGCCGAGCTCGGCGCCCTCGGCGCGCGACTCGAGACCGTGATCGACGTGACGGACGAGATCGACGAGGAGGTGCTGCTCGTGGTCTCCAATCTCTGCCGCAATGCCGGCGAGGCCGGCTCGGGCCTGGTGCGGTGCGCGCTGCGGCAGGAGGGATCGCGGCTGCGGGGCGCCGTGGAGGACGACGGGCCCGGCATCGATCCGCGGGAGGCCGAGCGGATCTTCGCGTCCGGCTACTCCTCGAAGCCCGATCCGACGGGCACCGGCCGGGGGCTCGGGCTCGATCTCGTGCGCCGCGCGGTGACCGCCCGCGGCGGCACGATCGAGCTCGGGGGATCCGAGCTGGGCGGGGCTCGCTTCGCGTTCGAGATGGCGGTCGCACGGTGAGCGATGAGCCGATCCGCGTGCTCGTCGTCGACGACGACCCGGGGGCCCGCGCGCTCCACGGCCGCTTCGTCTCGGGCGCACCCGGCTTCTCCCTCGTCGGCACGGCCGGTACCGGGGAGGCCGCCGTGCTGCGGGGCCACCGCGGAGGCGTCGACCTGATCCTGCTCGACATGCGGCTCCCCGATATCAGCGGCGTCGAGGTCCTCCACCGCCTGCGCACCCTCGGCGCCCGCTCCCCCGACGTGCTCGTCATCAGCTCCTCCCGGGACCAGGTGACGGTGCGGCAGGCCCTCGCGGCCCACGTCGTGGGATACCTCGTGAAGCCGTTCACGCAGGAGGCGCTGCGCGAGCGCCTCCGCGTCTACCGGGCCGAGCGCCGGGCGCGGGAGCGGAACGAGCGGGATCGCCCCCTCGCCCAGGGCGAGATCGACCGGCTGCTCTCCACGGGCCGGATCCGCATCCCGGGATCCGCCGCGAGCGGACCGTCGCGCCCGGCCGGCGCCGCTCCGGCTCCGGCGACGGCCGCAGCCGCCTCCGCACGGCCTCGCGCGCGGCTGCCGAAGGGCCTCTCCGAGGTGACGCTCGCGCGGGTCGTCGAGGCCCTCGACCCGGTCTCGCCCGTCTCCGCCGCCGAGCTCTCGGAGCGATGCGAGATCTCTCGGGCGACCGCCCGGAGGTATCTCGACTACCTCGTCTCGGAGGGCGCCATCGATCTCGCGCACCGCTACGGCAGGCGGGGCCGGCCGGAGGTGCTCTACCGCCTGGCGCCGTCGCACCTCGGCGGCGGCGATCAGGAATGAGGAAGCCCGGTGTCCGCGGCCCGCGCTACCCTGGCTCCATGACCGACGCACACGCCGCCGACGCCGCCGCACACCCCGCCGACCGTCACGACCGCATCCGGGTGCAGGGCGCCCGCGAGCACAACCTCAAGGACATCAGCGTCGACCTGCCGAAGCGCCGGCTCACCGCGTTCACGGGGGTCTCGGGCTCGGGCAAGAGCTCGCTCGTGTTCAGCACCATCGCCGCGGAGTCGCAGCGCCTCATCAACGAGACCTACAGCGCGTTCGTGCAGGGCTTCATGCCGTCGCAGTCGCGGCCCGACGTCGACGTGCTGGAGGGGCTGACGACCGCCATCATCGTCGACCAGGAGCGCATGGGCGCCAACCCGCGCTCCACCGTGGGCACGGCGACCGACGTCAACGCGATGCTGCGGATCGTCTTCTCCCGGCTCGGGCAGCCGCGCATCGGTTCGCCCAACGCCTTCTCCTTCAACATCGCGTCGATCAGCGGCGCCGGAGCCGTGACGATCGAGAAGGGCGGCAAGCAGGTCAAGGAGCGCCGCAGCTTCGAGATCCTGGGCGGCATGTGCCCGAAGTGCGAGGGCCGCGGCAGCGTGAGCGACTTCGATCTCGGGGAGCTCTACGAAGCCGAGCAGACGCTGAGCGGGGGCGCGCTGAAGGTGCCCGGCTACAGCATGGACGGCTGGTACGGGCGCCTGTTCTCGGCGCTGCTGCCGATGGACACGCCGATCCGGGACTTCACCGAGCAGCAACTCGACGACCTGCTGTACAAGGAACCGACGAAGATCAAGATCGAGGGCACCAACCTCACCTACGAGGGGCTGATCCCGCGCATCCAGAAGTCCATCCTGTCGAAGGATCGCGAGGCCATGCAGCCCCACATCCGCGCCTTCGTGGATCGCGCGATCGTCTTCCACTCCTGCTCCGACTGCGGCGGCACGCGGCTCAACGAGACGGCGCGATCCTCCAAGATCGACGGCCGCTCCATCGCCGACGTCTGCGCCATGCAGATCACCGACCTCGCCGAGTGGGTGCGCGGCATCGAGGATCCGGGCATGGCGCCGCTCATCGGGAAGCTCGTCGACACGCTCGACTCGTTCGTGCAGATCGGCCTCGGCTACCTCTCGCTCGACCGGCCGACTGGCACGCTCTCGGGCGGCGAGTCGCAGCGCACCAAGATGATCCGGCACCTCGGATCCGCCATCACCGACGCGACCTACGTGTTCGACGAGCCCTCGATCGGGCTGCACCCCCACGACATCCAGCGCATGAACCAGCTGCTGCTCCGACTGCGCGACAAGGGCAACACGGTGCTGGTGGTCGAGCACAAGCCCGAGATGATCGCGATCGCCGACCACGTGGTCGACCTCGGGCCGCGAGCGGGCTCGGACGGGGGCGAGATCTGCTTCGAGGGCACCGTGGCGGGGCTGCGCGCCTCGGGCACCCTCACGGGCAGGCACCTCGACGATCGCGCCCGGCTCAAGGACTCCGTGCGCAGCGCCACGGGGGCCATCGAGGTGCGGGGCGCGGATCTGCACAACCTGCGCGGCGTCGACGTCGACGTGCCGCTCGGCGTGCTGTGCGCGATCACCGGCGTGGCGGGCTCGGGCAAGAGCTCGCTGATCCACGGCTACGTCTCGAAGCGCGAGGGCGTCGTCGCGGTGGACCAGGGCGCGATCAAGGGATCGCGCCGATCCAACCCCGCCACCTACACCGGACTGCTCGACCCGGTGCGCACGGCCTTCGCGAAGGCCAACGGCGTGAAGCCCGCGCTGTTCAGCGCGAACTCGGAGGGCGCGTGCCCGGAGTGCAAGGGCGCCGGCATCATCTACACCGACCTGGGCATGATGGCCACCATGGAGAGCGTGTGCCAGGTGTGCGAGGGCAAGCGATTCGACGCCGCCGTGCTCGAGTACACGCTCGGGGGCAGGAGCATCGCCGAGGTGCTCGACCTGTCGATGTCGGAGGCGCTCGAGTTCTTCTCGGCGCCCGAGTCGAAGATCCCGAAGGCGGTGAAGATCCTCGAGCGCCTCGTCGACGTGGGCATCGGCTACATCAAGCTCGGGCAGGCGCTCTCCACGCTCTCGGGCGGCGAGCGCCAGCGTCTCAAGCTGGCCATCCACATGATCGAGGACGCCGACGTCTACGTGCTCGACGAGCCCACGACCGGCCTGCACCTGGCCGACGTGGAGCAGCTGCTCGGGGTGCTCGACCGGCTGGTCGACGCCGGCAGGAGCGTGATCGTGATCGAGCACCACCAGGCCGTGATGGCGCACGCCGACTGGATCATCGACATCGGGCCGGGCGCCGGTGCGCAGGGCGGCACGATCGCCTTCGAGGGCACCCCTCGCGAGCTGGTCGACGCCGGTGCGACGCTCACCGGGCAGCACCTCGCCGAGTACGTCGCGGCGGAGCGCACGACGGCTCGGCCCTGAGCGCGCTCCGGCGAAGGCGCGGTGCGAAGGAGAGCAGGCGATGTCGGATCCACGATTCACGCTGACCCAGCTGCGGTACTTCAGCGAGGCGGCCCGCGCGGGCAGCATGACCGAGGCCGCCCGCCGCCTGCACGTCTCGCAGCCCGCGCTCTCGTCGGCGATCAACCAGCTCGAGCGCGATCTCGACGTGCAGCTCTTCGAGCGCGTGCCGCGCAGGGGGATCCGGCTGACCCCGGCCGGCCGGCAGTTCCACCTCGACGCCGAAGGCCTGCTGTCGCACGCGGAGGGGGTGCTGGAGCGGACGGGGAGCTTCTCGCGCGCGCTCAGCGGCACCCTGCGCGTCGGCATGTACCTTCCGCTGGCTCCGTTCCGCGCTCCGGCGCTGCTCCAGGCCTTCGCCCGGCGCCACCCGAGCATCGCGGTGCAACTGTTCGAGGCCGACCACGACCGGCTCGTCGAACTGCTCGACAACCGGGAGATCGATGTCGCGATCGCGTACGACATGGCTCCGTTCGAGGGGCACCACACCGAAGCCCTCGAGGTCATCCCCCCGCACATGATCGTGGCGCCGGAGCACCCGCTCGCCGGATCGGAGGCCCCGGTCAGCCTCACGAAGTTCGCCGGCGACCCGCTCGTGCTGCTCGACCTGCCGCACACCGCCCACTACTACCTGAATCTCTACCGCTCCCTGGGTCTCACACCCGAGGTGCGCTACCGCATCCAGGGTTTCGAGACCGTCCGCGGCCTCGTCGGCCGCGGATTCGGCGTCGCGCTCCTGAACCAGCGCATGGGCCACGACCTCACCTACGGGGGCGCGCAGGTCCGGTCCGTCGAACTCGAGGAGGACCTGCCGGGCCTCACACTGCCCCTCGTGCGCCGCAGCGAAGAGGAGTCCCAACGGGTCGGGGCGTTCACCGAGGTCTGCCGTCGCCTCTTCTCCAGTTCCGGCCCCACCCCCGAAGCGGGCACCGCAGCAGGGGAAAAAGCTACGCTTTCGCATAACTGATTTCTATGCGAACGAAACACTGCCGCACCGAGAGCAGCCCGGGCAGAGCGCCGAGTTCCGCTCCACGACGGGGATCCTGGCCCATCGAATGCTTGAGAACACCGGGCACGAGTCGCCCTCACGAGGCCGGATCGCGCCCAGCACCCGATCACACCGACCCGAGGCAAGAATTTCTCGCATTGACAGAAACTATGAGAACTCCCTAGATTCTGGGTCCATGACTCCTCGTAGCAATGAAGCTCAGTCTCCGCCCCGACCCGTCGACGCGCTCGATCGTCCCCGTCCCGGTATCACCCCGATGCAGCGCCGCGTCCTCGCCGGCGCGAGCGTCGGCCAGTTCATCGAGTTCTACGACTTCGCCCTCTACGGCGTCTCGGCGGTGGTGCTGGCGCAGCTCTTCTTCCCCTCGGACAACCCGCTCACCGGCCTGCTCGTGCTGTTCGCCACCTTCGGCGTCGCGTTCTTCATCCGCCCGCTGGGCGGGCTCTTCTTCGGCTCGCTCGCCGACCGGGTCGGACGCCGCAACGTGCTCGTCATCACGCTGCTCACCATCGGTGTCGCGACCACCGGCATCGGCCTCCTGCCGACCTTCGAGACCATCGGCGTCGCGGCGCCGATCCTGCTGGTGCTGCTCCGCCTGCTGCAGGGGCTCTCGGCCGGCGGCGAGTCGGCCGGCGCCCCGTCGTTCGTGTTCGAGCACGCGCCCGTCCACCGCCGGGGCCTCTTCGTCAACATCACGCTCGCCGCGACTGCGCTGCCCTCGGTCTGCGCCGCGTTCTTCGTCCTCTTCCTCTCCTCCTCGATGAGCGACGAGGCCTTCATGTCCTGGGGGTGGCGGATCCCGTTCGTCATCGCCCTCCCGCTCGCGCTCATCGGGCTGTGGATCCGCGCGAAGACCGAGGAGTCGCCGGCGTTCAAGGAGATGATGCGCGAGCAGGCGGCGCGCGACGGGGACGCCGAGCGGGGGTCGCACACCACCATCCGCGAGGCCTTCCGGAAGAACTGGCTGCAGATGATCCAGGTCGTGTTCGTGATGGGCCTGACCGCGATGGGCTTCTACTTCCTCTCCGGCTACTTCATCTCCTACGTCTCGACCACCGGGAACCTGAGCCGCGACCAGTCGCTGCTGCTCAACGGCGCGGCGATGCTCGCGTACACCGTCCTGCTGCCGATCGCCGGCGCCATCGGGGACCGGATCGGCCGCAGACCGATGCTCATCGGCGGTGCGCTCGCCATCGCGGTCCTCGCGATCCCCGCGTTCTCGCTCGTGACCAGCGGCAGCGTGGGCCTCGCCCTCGTCGGCCAGCTGATCTTCGTCGTCGCGATCTGCTTCTATGGCGGCGGCTGCTACACCTTCTTCATCGAGGTGTTCGACACCAGGAACCGCTTCACCTCGGCGGCCTTCAGCTACAACCTCGGCTACGCGATCCTCGGCGGCACCGCACCCTTCATCGGCACGGCGCTGGTCGAGGCCACGGCGGTGCCGTACTCCCCGGCCTTCTACGTCATCGGCGTCGCCCTGCTCACGCTCATCGTGATGGCCGTCACCCGGGTGCCCGAGACGCGCGGCTGGACCAAGTAGCCCCGGGCTCCCCGCCGGCGCAGGCCCCCGACCCCACCCGACACCCCACCGGAGAAGACGCAGAACATGAAGGAACAGACCATGCCCATCCATCAGGCCGCCGCAGACGCGTTTCTGCAGGACTTCCACGACGTCGCCGCGATCGGCGCCACCGAACACGGCGGCGTGGAGCGCCAGGCGGCCACGGAGGAGGACCGCAGGACCCGCGACTGGTTCTCGGAGTTCGCCCGCTCACGCGGCTGGTCGGTCGATGTCGACGGCATCGGCAACGTGTTCGCCACGGTGGAGCTCGTGCCCGGCGCTCCGGCGATCCTCAGCGGCTCGCATCTCGACTCCCAGCCGCGCGGAGGCCGCTTCGACGGGGCCTACGGGGTGATCGCATCCCTGCACGCCGCGGCCGAGATCCAGCGCCGCGTCGAGGCCGGCGAGCTCGACCCCGAGTACAACCTCGTCGTGGTCGACTGGTTCAACGAGGAGGGCAGCCGGTTCGCCCCCTCGATCATGGGCAGCTCGGTGTTCTCGGGGCTGATGGACCGGGAGCAGATCCTCGCGGTGCGCGATCTCGACGGCTGCACGGTGCGCGAGGCGCTCGCGGGGATCGGGTACCTCGGCACGTCGCAGGGACCGCGCGAGCTCGCGGGCTACGCGGAGGTGCACATCGAGCAGGGGCGCATCCTCGAGCGGGAGGGGGTCGCGCTCGGGGCGGTCGACTCGAGCTGGTACACGCAGAAGCTCGACATCGAGATCATCGGCGAGCAGTCCCACACCGGAGCCACGGCGATGGCGGATCGTCGAGACGCCCTCGTGGGCGCCGCGCGCGTGACGCTGCTGGTGCGCGACATCTGCGCCGAGTACCCCGACGAGTCGCTCGTCTCCTCCGTGGGCCAGATCACGGTGGAGCCGAACTCCCCGATCGTGGTCAACAGTCACGTGCACCTCGTCGCCGATCTGCGCGCGAACGATCCCGGCATCGTCCGCGGCGCGCGGGACGCGCTCATCGAGCGGTTCCGCCGGGTCGCCGAGGAGGAGCGCCTCGAGATCGTCGCGAAGGACTTCGACATCCGGCCGAATCGGTATTACCCGCAGGAGGGCGTCGAGCTGCAGGAGCGCGTCGCCGACTCCCTGGGTCTCGGCATCCGCCGTATGCAGACGATGGCCGGACACGACTCGGTGGCCCTGAACACGGTCACTCCGTCGGTGATGATGTTCGTACCGTCGGTCGACGGCGTCTCCCACTGCGAGCGCGAGCTCACGCGGGACGAGGACCTGGTGAACGGCCTCGCAGCGATCACCGGCGTGATCGCGGAGATGCTGACCGGGGCGCTCGACGGGGTGGCCTATCCGGGCAGCCCCGCCGTCGCCGAGGCGGTGGGGCGGTGACCGGGCGGCAGCTGCACGCGCTCGGGGCGATCGACGCGCTGCGCGCCTTCCGTTCCGGCGCCCTCTCCCCGGTCGATCTGATCGATGCGGTCGCGGAGCGGATCGAGGCGGTGGATCGCAGCGACCCGGACGGGTCGGGATCCGTCAACGCCGTCGTGCAGACCCTGGACGGGGCGCGCGAGGCCGCCATCCGCGCCGAGCGCCGCTACCGCTCCGGGGTCGACGAGCCGCTCGGCGCCGGCTCGACCGCGCTGCTCGGCCTGCCGATCGCGACGAAGGAGAAGCACGGGATCGCGGGCGAGCCGCTCAGCCAGGGCCTCGTGGCGCTGCGCGACGAGCGCGCCGAGGCCGACCACCCGCTGATCGAGCGGATCACCGCCGCGGGCGGTATCGTGCACGCCCGCACCGCCTCGCCCGAGTTCAGCTGCGCGACGGTCACCCACTCCCGGCTCTGGGGCGTGACGCGGAACCCGTGGAATCGCGCGCTCTCCCCCGGCGGCTCCTCCGGGGGCGCGGGCGCCGCCCTCGCCGCCGGCTACGCGCCGCTGGCGACCGCCTCGGACATCGCGGGCTCCACACGGATCCCCGCGGGCTTCTGCGGGGTGGTCGGCTACAAGGCCCCGTACGGCAGGATCCCGGGGCTGCCCCCGCTGTCGGCCGACTGGTACCGCGGCGACGGCCCGATGGCCCGCTCGGTCGCCGACACGGCGCTCCTGACGAACGTGCTCACGGGGATCCACCCCGTCGATCACGGGACGGTGCCCGGAGAGGGGCGCATCCCGCTCGAGTACCCCGATGCGGCGGAGCGGCTCGCCGGTCGGCGCGTGGCCCTGTCGGTGCGACTCGGGGACTATCCCGTGCACCCGGATGTGCGCGACGCGATCCTGCGCCTGGCGGAGCTCCTCGCCGACGCGGGAGCGATCGTCGAGGAGGTCGAGCTCCCGTGGACGAGCTCGGAGATCCGCGAGATCACCATGGGCCACTTCGGGCACATCCTGGGCCCGGCCATGGCCCGGCTGACGGAGGGGATGCCGAGCCTCGCGGACTACACCGCCCGCTTCATCGCCGACGCCCGCGCGGCGGGCGAGCGGATGAGCCTCGTCGAGACGCTCGCGGGAGAGAGCCGGATGCAGGCGGAGCTCGCCCGTGCCATGGACGGCTTCGACGTGCTGCTCACCCCGGTCAGCGCGGTCGACGGCCTCGTCGCCGACGCCGACTACCTCGACGGGATCGACGTCCCGGATCCGGACGCCTCGGAGAGCGGCGGGGAGCTGCACCTCGAGCACTACTGGCAGGCCCACATGACCGTGCCCTTCAACGTCGGCAACCGCTGCCCGGTGCTCGCGGTGCCCGCCGGGATGGCGGGCAACGGCGTGCCGATCGGCGTGCAGATCGTCGGACACCCCTACGCGGAGGAATCGGTGTTCCGCGTCGGAGCCGCCGTCGAGCAGCTCCAGCCCTGGCCGCTCCTGGCGCCGCTCGCGTGAGAGGCGGAAAACGCGGCCGATTCCCCGAGAACACCCGTGTTTTCCGCCACTCGCCGGCGCCGGGGCCCCCGGGCGCCGGCAGCGCGGCTACGGAGCGCTCGGCAGCTCGTTGATGGCGCGGATCAGGCGGTAGAGGTCGCCCACGGCGCGCTGCCGCGGAGTGAGCACGATCCGCGGCAGCTCGGGGCGGTCCTGCTCGGCGATCTCGGCACGGCGGGTCTCCGCCCGCTCGATGCGGCCGCGGAGGCACAGTCCGGAGAAGCGCTCGTTGAGCTCCGCGATCTCCGCGTCGCTCGGCTCGGCCCGCAGCCGCAGCACGAGCTCCTCGTCGAACCACCGCAGCGAGTCGTAGTTGCGCCAGAAGCCGGCGATCTCGGCGATCGCCTCGTCGACCGAGTCCGTGACGAGCACGCGGTCGAGGTCGTTCACGGCGATGAGACCGGATCCCGCGAGCTCCTCGGTCACGAACCGGGCGAACCCGCGCCAGAAGGTGCCGCCGCGGCGGTCGAGCAGCACGATCGGCATCGGCACCATCTTGCCCGTCTGCTGCAGCGTGAGCAGTTCGAAGGTCTCGTCCATCGTGCCGAAACCGCCGGGCAGGCAGATGAAACCGCTCGACTCCTTCACGAGCATGAGCTTCCTGGTGAAGAAGTACTTCATCGCCACGCGGCGGTCGTCGTCGGCCACGACCGCGTTCGGCCGCTCCTCGAACGGCAGGCGGATCGAGACCCCGAGCGATCGCTCCGGCCCGGCCCCGGTCGCCGCCGCCTCCATGATCCCCGGACCGGCGCCCGTCACGACCATCCAGCCCTGCTCGGCGAGCCCGCGCGCCGCGGCCTCGGCCGCGCGCCACAGCGGATCCCCCGCGCTCGTGCGCGCCGAACCGAAGATCGAGACCTTGGGCGTGTCGACGTACGGCGCGAAGAGCCGGAACGCCGTGCGCATCTCCTCGACGGCCGCCGCCGTGATCTTGAGGTTGAGGCGGCTCGTCCCGTCCATTCCGAGCCCGATCCCGGTCGAGAGGATGCGCCGGATCAGGCCGCGCTGCCCCTTCACGCCGGCCTCGATGACGAGCTCCGCGATCCTCGCGTCGAGTTCCTCGGCCGACAGCGGCTCCTCGGCCGACAACGGCGCCGCGGACGGTTCGCCGGCCGGCGCTTCGAGCAGGTCGGTGTTCGGCTGTTCGGTGTTCGGCAGGGGCTTCACATCCCCCAGTCTAGGCGTGGCGCCCGAGTGTCCCGGGCGCGTCGCGATCGCGGCTCAGCGCTCGAGGTGCGCCGCCAGGTTCTGGAGGGACGATGCGAGCCCGACGGCGTGCTCGGCCGCCGAGATGCCCGACGGAACGTCCTCCGCGCGGATCTCGACCCGGCTCCCGGCGGCACTCGGCGCCACGCTCCACGTCATCCGCATGGTGCCGCGGAACGCCGGGTCGTCCGAGATGAAGTCGACCTCCTGCACCACGCGCTCTCCGGGCACGAGCTCGACGAAGCGGGCCTCCACCACGTCCGAGCCGTCGCCGGACTTCCCGGGCGACGAGACCGGATCGTCGTACCGCAGCACCATCCGGTAGGACCCGCCGGGGCGCGCGTCGAAGCGGTCGAGGTTCGCGCGCATCCCGCTCGGCGGGAGCCAGGCGAGCAGCTGCTCGGCCTCGACGAAGGCGGCGTAGACCCGCTCGGGAGGGGCGGCGATCTCGCGCACGGCGGTGTCGGTTCTCGGCATCCCCGCACGGTAGCACGGCGCCGTCGGGATCGCCGGTGCCGCCCTCCGCGCCACCGGTAGGCTGGGGCCATGCCCGCCAGGCACACGCATCTCTCCCCGCGCTCCGCCCACGGGCAGCTCGCGGCTGCCCTCGCCGCCCTGCGCACGGAGTTCTCCGTTCCCGACGGCTTCGCCGACCCGGTGCTCGCCGAGGCGTCGGAGGCATCGCCCTCGATGCCCGAACGCGATCTGCGCGACATCGGCTTCGTGACGCTCGATCCGCGAGGATCGAGAGATCTCGACCAGGCCTTCCACCTCGAACGCCGGGGCGAGGGCCTGCTCGTGCGCTACGCGATCGCGGACCTGCCCGGATTCGTGGGCCCGGGCGGTGCACTGGACCTCGAGGCGCGCCGCCGCGGCCAGACGCTCTACCTGCCGGACGGCTCGGTGCCCCTGCACCCGCGGCTGCTCAGCGAAGGCCGCGCCTCGCTGCTGGCGGGCGAGGATCGCGCGGCGTTCGTGTGGACCGTGCAGCTCGACGGCTCGGGCGCCGCCGGCGAGGCGCGGGTGGAGCGGGCGCTGGTGCGCTCGCGGGCTCAGCTCGACTACGCCGGCGCGCAGCTGCGCATCGACGGCGGCGAGGCCGACGGCCCGCTCGCGCTGCTGCCCGAGCTCGGCGCCCTGCGTGTCGCCCGGGAACGCGCACGCGGCGGCGCGAGCCTGAACCTCCCGGACGAGGAGATCGTGCGCGAGCCCGACGGATACCGCATCGAGCGCCGCTTCCCCCTGCCCGTGGAGGAGTGGAACTCCCAGCTCTCCCTGCTCGTCGGCATCGCCGCTGGAGAGCTGATGCTCGACGGCGGCATCGGCGTGCTGCGCACGATGCCGGAGCCGACCCACGACGCGCTGCGGGAGTTCCGCCGCCGCGTCGCGGCGCTCGGGCAGCCCTGGCCTGAGGGAGTCGTGTACGGCGAGTACCTGCGCGGGCTCGACCGCTCCGCCGCGCAGACGCCGGCGGTGCTGCAGGCCGCCGCCTCGCTCTTCCGCGGCGCCGACTACGCCGCGTTCGACGGGACCGCCCCCGAGCAGCCCCGGCAGGCGGCGATCGCCGCGCCGTACGCGCACGTCACGGCGCCACTGCGCCGTCTCGTCGACCGCTGGGGACTGGTGGTGTGCGAGGCCCTCTGCGCGGGACGCGCCGTGCCCGAGTGGGTGCGGGAGAGCCTCCCCGAGCTCCCGTCCCTCATGCGCTCCTCGAATCAGCGCGCCGGGCAGCTCACCGCCGCCGCGCTCGACCGGGTCGAGGCGGCACTGCTGCGCGATCGCGTCGGAGAGGTGCTCCCGGCGACGGTGGTCGAGGTGCGTAGCGCGGTCGCCCGCGTGCAGCTGGAGGATCCGCCGGTCACCGCCCAGTGCCCCGCCGACGGCCTCGTGGCGGGAACGGCGGCGCTGCTGCGCGTCGTCGCGGCGGACGTTCCGACGGGCGTCGTCGAGCTGGTCCCCGACGGGGTCCGCGCCGCGGGGGCGCCCGCTACGCCGTGACGACCTCGGGTGCGCCGGTGCCCGCCGACGCCGGCATCTCGGCGGCGATCCGGTTCGCCTCCGCGATGAGCGTGGCAACGATCTCGCTCTCGGGCACCGTCTTGACGACCTCGCCCTTCACGAAGATCTGGCCCTTGCCGTTGCCCGAGGCGACCCCGAGGTCGGCCTCGCGCGCCTCGCCCGGGCCGTTCACCACGCATCCCATCACGGCGACGCGCAGCGGCACGCTCATGCCCTCGAGGCCCGCGGTCACCTGGTCGGCGAGCGTGTAGACGTCGACCTGCGCGCGGCCGCACGAGGGGCACGAGACGATCTCGAGCTTGCGCTCGCGCAGGTTGAGCGACTGCAGGATCTGCAGGCCCACCTTCACCTCCTCGACGGGAGGGGCCGAGAGCGAGACCCGGATCGTGTCGCCGATGCCCTCCGAGAGCAGGATGCCGAACGCGGTCGCGCTCTTGATGGTGCCCTGGAACGCCGGTCCCGCCTCGGTGACGCCGAGGTGCAGCGGCCAGTCGCCGCGCTCGGCCAGCAGGCGGTACGCCTTGACCATGACGATGGGGTCGTTGTGCTTGACCGAGATCTTGAAGTCGTGGAAGCCGTGCTCCTCGAAGAGGGAGGCCTCCCACACCGCGCTCTCGACGAGCGCCTCCGGGGTGGCCTTGCCGTACTTCTCGAGGAGGCGGCGGTCGAGCGATCCCGCGTTCACGCCGATGCGCAGCGAGACGCCCGCAGCCTGCGCGCGCCGGGCGATCTCGCCCACCTGGTCGTCGAACTTGCGGATGTTGCCGGGGTTGACGCGCACCGCGGCGCAGCCGGCGTCGATCGCGGCGAACACGTAGTTCGGCTGGAAGTGGATGTCGGCGATGACCGGGATCTGGCTCTTCATCGCGATGATCGGCAGCGCCTCGGCGTCGTCCCGGCTCGGGCACGCGACACGCACGATGTCGCAGCCGGCGGCGGTGAGCTCGGCGATCTGCTGCAGCGTCGCGTTGATATCGGTGGTGGGCGTGGTGGTCATCGACTGCACCGAGATCGGGGCGCTGCCGCCCACCCGCACCGATCCGACCGAGATCTCGCGGGTCTTGCGCCTCGGGGCGAGCACCTCGGGCACCGTCGGCATTCCTAGATTGACTGCAGCCACGTGCACGAGTCTACCGCCGGTCCGAGATCCGGACCCTCTCGGAGGCCCGCCGGCCCGCGTCCGTGCGTCAGTAGTTGTCACCAAACCTGAGGTTTGGTGACAACTACTGACGCACGTGGAGGCGTTGTCGGACCGGTAGAGCGAGCGGGGCGGGCCGAGCGGGACGCGGGGCGGGCCGAGCGGCGTCAGCCGAAGAGCTGCACGGGCTTCACGATGTCGGCGTACATCAGCAGCGCGCTCATCCCCCCGAGCACCACGATCACGACGAAGGTGACCGGCACCATCCTCGCGGTGTCGATGGGACCGGGATCCGGCTTGCGGCGCAGCCGGGCGATCCCGCGCTTGGCCCCCTCGTAGAGCGCACCGGCGATGTGCCCGCCGTCGAGCGGCATGAGCGGCACGAGGTTGAACACGAAGAGCGCGACGTTGAGGGATCCCAGCAGCCCGAACATCGTCTGCGCGCGAGCGGCGACGGGGGCCTCGTCGAGGCTGACGATCTCGCCCGCGAGCCGGCCGACCCCCACCACGCTGATGGGCCCGTCGGGGTCGCGCTCCTCCGCGCCGAAGGCGGCGTGCCAGATGTCGACCATGCGCTCCGGCAGCCGCACGATCACCCCGGCGACCTGCGCCACGTTCTCCCCCACGAAGGCGGGCACCTCCGTGATCGGCCGCGAGACCGTCTCCGATGCCGGTGTCGCACCGATCATCCCGACCGTCTCGGTGAGCGCCTCGCCGCTCGCATCGGTGACGGCCCGCCCGTCGGCGTCGGCCACCGCGCGCTCGTTCGGGACCGGGGTGAGCCGCAGCGTCTGCGGCGCTCCGTCGCGCTCGATCTCCACGTCCAGGGTGCGGCCGGGCGACTCGCCCACGATTCCGCGGAACTGGTCCCAGGTCTCGATGGCGGTGCCGTCGACCGCGGTCACCCGGTCGCCCGGACGCAGGCCGGCATCGGCGGCCGGTGCCGCGGGATCGTCGCTGCTGCAGGAGGTGGCGGTGCTCGACGCGGGCAGCAGGCACTCGCTCACGCTGCCGATCGTCGTGCTGCTCTGCGGCAGGCCGAAGCCGACCAGCACGATCGCGAAGAACACGAAGGCGAGCACCAGGTTCATGAACGGCCCGCCGAGCATGATGAGGATCTTCTTCCACATCGGCAGCCGGTAGAAGGTGCGGTGGTCCTCGCCCGCCTCGATCGTCTCCGCGCTCGCCTGCCGCGCGTCCTCCACCATCCCGGCGATGCCGCGGCGCGGCTCGTCGATCCCCCCGCTCGCGGAGCCCGCGGCGCCCCCGGCACCGATCTCCGCGTCCGAGGGCGAATCGGGATCGCCGATGCGCTCCAGTTCGGCGACCACGTCGCCGCGGGCGGCCCGCTTGGCGGATCCCGACCCCTCCTCGACCACCGAGTTGAGGAAACCGGTGGTGGATGCGCGCGGGGCCTCCCCCGGCTTGCTCGGCGGGTACATGCCGGTCATCGCCACGTAGCCGCCGAGCGGGATCGCCTTGATGCCGTACTCGGTCTCGCCCTTCTTTCGCGACCACAGCGTTCGGCCGAAGCCGACCATGTACTGCGTCACCTTCACGCCGAAGAGCTTGGCGGGGACGAGATGGCCGATCTCGTGCAGCGCGATGGACAGCGCGAGACCCGCCAGGATGATCACGATCCCCAGCAGATAGAGCAGCACCTCAGTCACGCACTCAGGCTAGTGCGCCGCGCTGTGGAGTTTCGGGGAGCCCGGGACCCGGGACCCGGGATGGATCCTGCGACTGCGCGCAGGATGACGGAGGGGTCTGCGCGCAGGATGAGGGGGGTCTGCGCGCAACCGGCGGAGCGCGCCGCGATCACCGGGCGGAGGGCGCCGCGATCACCCGGCGGAGGGCGCCGCGATCACCGGGCGGAGGGCGCCGCGATCACCGGGCGGAGGGCGCCGCGCCCGACCGACGGGGACGGTGTCAACGTGCGGAGCGCGCGACGATCACCCGCTGCGCCCGCTCCCGCGACCAGCGCTCGGCCTCGGCGAGGGACTCCAGCGTGAGCTTCTCGGGCGCGGAGTGCGCCTCGAGCACCTCGCGCACGATGTCGACGATGTCGAGGAAGCCGATCCGGCCGTCGTGGAACGCCTCGACCGCCTCCTCGTTCACCGCGTTGTACACCGCGGGGTAGGTGCGCCGCGCGCGCCCCACCTCCTTGGCCAGGTCGACCGCGGGGAAGGCGGCGGTGTCGAGCGGCTCGAAATCCCAGCTCGACGCCGTCGTCCAGTCGAGCGGCGCGCCGACGTTCGCGAGCCGATCGGGCCAGTTGAGGCCGAGCGAGATGGGCAGCCGCATATCGGGCGGCGACGCCTGCGCGATCGTCGACCCGTCGACGAACTCGACCATGGAGTGCACGATCGACTGCGGGTGCACCACCACGTCGATGTCGCTGTAGGAGACGCCGAACAGCAGGTGCGCCTCGATGACCTCGAGCCCCTTGTTCACAAGCGTCGCCGAGTTCGTGCTGACCACCCGTCCCATGTTCCAGGTGGGATGGGCGAGCGCCTGCTCGGGCGTGACATCGCGCAGCGATTCCCGGCTGCGGCCGCGGAACGGGCCGCCAGACGCGGTGAGCACGATCCGGCGCACCTCGTCGCCGCTGCCCGAGCGGAGCGCCTGCGCGATCGCCGAGTGCTCGGAGTCGACCGGCACGATCTGCCCCGGCGAGGCCATCCCCGTGACGAGGTCGCCGCCCACGATCAGCGATTCCTTGTTCGCGAGCGCGAGGGTGCGGCCGGCCTCGAGAGCCGCGATCGTCGGGCCGAGCCCGATCGATCCCGTGATGCCGTTCAGCACGACGTCGGCGGGCACCTCCCGGATCAGCCGCGCAGCCGCGTCGGCCCCGAGGGCGGTGTGCTCGACGTTGAACTCGTCGGCCTGCTGCTGCACCCGGTCGGCCTGGGATCCCGCGACGAGGCCGACCACCTGGAACTTCGAGGGGTTCTTGCGGATCACGTCGAGCGCCTGCTCGCCGATCGAGCCGGTGGAACCGAGGATGACGACGCGCTTCATGCCTTCCATTCTGACGGGTCGCCGGAGACGACGCAGCCCCGCCGCTCGGGAGGAGCGGCGGGGCTGGGTGCGGTCGGGCCGCCGATCCCCCGTCGGCGCTGATCGCTACTCCGCGTGCACCGTGCCGAGGATGTCGAGCACGAACACCATCACGTCGTCGGGCTCGTGGCCCTGCTGCTCGAGGCCGGCGGCGCCGTAGCCGCCGTCCTCGGCCGGAACCACCGAGATGATCTGCGAGCCGACCTTCTGGCCCTCGAGCGCCTCCTGGAAGCCCCCAATCACCTGCGTCGTGAGGAAGTCGGTCGGCGCACCGCGGCTCCAGCTGGAGTCGAACTCCTCGCCGGTGCGCCAGATCACACCGCGGTAGTTCACGTACACGCGGTCTCCGGGCTGCACCTCCTCGCCGTCGCCCTCGATGAGCGTGGCGATGGAGAGCTCGGTGGGCGCGTCCACGCCCTCGGGCATCGTGATGGTGGGCGAGCCGTCCTCGGCGAGCTCCACGGTCGGGAAGCCCTCGGGGGCGTCCACCGCGGTGCCCTCCGCCTTCTTCAGCAGCTCGTCCTCGCCGAGGGTGCCGGGCTCCGCGGTCTCCTCGGGCGCGTCGGTGATCTCGCCGATCTGCATGACGATGACGAGGGAGTCCTCCTCCGTCACGTTCGAGAAGCCCATGTCCTCCGCCGTGTAGTCGCCGAAGGCGTCCGCGAAGGAGGTCACGAGCGCCACCTGCTGCCCGGGAACGCCGCAGCGGAGCCCCTCGTAGGCCCAGCCGAACAGGGCGTCCTTCGCGAAGGGCGTCGCGCTCTCGGGGGCCTCCTGCACGGTCTCGCCGCTCGTGCCGTTGAACATGGTCATGGCGACGGAGACCTGCTGGCCCTCGTCGGGCGTCTCCCCCTCGCCCTCCTCGAGCACGGTGCGCTGCAGTTCATCGGCCTGCAGCGGGGTGTCGGAGGTGAGCTCGAGGCCCGCTCCGACCTCGCCCGTCACCTCGACGGCCTTGCTCGCCTCCCCGCCGGCGACGCAGTCGGTTCCGGAGGCGTCCTCGGCGGGCGCCCCGCCGGCCGAGCACGCGGTCATCAGCAGTGCCCCGGCGAGAGCGGCGGGAAGGAGGGTGCGGGAGAGTTTCACGATGGTCTGGGTCCTTACACACGAGGGGGCCGGAGGCCGATGAGGTCGCTCCGAGTATTTCGCATCCGACTGCCCGTCTCCTGGGAGACGGCCCCGGGAACGCTGCGGGTCCGGGACGCCGGCCCGCGGGACCGCGCCCCGCCGACCGCGGCGGCGATCCTCAGCGCTTCGCCGGGAGCAGCGCCCGCGCGGAGGTCACCGCGAGCAGCAGCAGCAGCGCCATCGTGAGGAGATCGCACGCGATGTAGACGTAGTGCCACACCGACTGCCCGGGGTCGGCGCCCTGCAGCACCAGATCGGTGCGCGCGTTGAGCGGCGGCCGCACGGCGGCCACCTTGAACGTGAACACCAGCAGCAGCCCGAACCACAGCCAGAGCCGCCGGCCGCTGATGCGGGTGGCGACCGGCCAGAAGCCGAGGATCGTGTAGGCCAGCAGGATCGCGGCCTCCACGAGGTTCAGCACCGCGAACACCAGCCGCCCGATCCCGAGCCCCAGCGGGATCGTGATGCCGGGGGCCTGGAACTTCAGGGGCGCCTCGATGAAGGAGATCGCGGCGATCATGCCGAACCACAGCACCGGCAGCGCGAAGCGCCAGAGCTCGATGGTGATCCTGCGGCGCTGAGCCGACGTGTGCTCGTTCATCCGTCCTCCTCGAAGTGTTCGCGGCGCATCCCCCGGGCCGGGAAGGGCGCCGGGATCGCCGCAGCGGTCACGACGTGCGCGCGGCCAGCGCGGCGGCGTAGAGCTCCCGGGCGGAGAGCCCCGTCGCCTCCGCGACCGCGCGCGTGGCGTCCTTGAGCCGCTCGCCCTCGGCGACGCGCTGCCGCACCTCGTCGAGCGCGGCCTCGGGAGAGGCCTCCAGCTGCGGCGCTCCGCCGACCACGACCACGATCTCGCCGCGCACGCCCTCGGCCGCCCACGCCGCCAGCTCGCCGAGCGAACCCCGGCGCACCTCCTCGTGCAGCTTGGTGAGCTCCCGGCAGACCGCCGCCGACCGCTCCTCGCCGAACGCGGTGGCGAGATCGCCCAGCGTCGCGGCGAGCCGCGTCGGCGCTTCGAAGAACACGAGGGTGCGGCGCTCCGCCGCCAGCTGCGCGAGGGCGCGGGACCGCTCACCGGCCTTGCGCGGCAGGAAGCCCTCGAAGGCGAAGCGGTCGGTCGGCAGGCCCGCGACCGCGAGTGCCGTGATCACGGCGCTGGGGCCGGGGATCGCGCTCACCTCGACCCCGCGCTCGGCGGCGAGCTGCACCACGCGGAACCCGGGATCCGAGACCGTCGGCATGCCGGCATCGCTCACGAGCACCACGTCCTCGCTCGCCGCGCGCTCCACGAGGGAGGCGGCGCGCTCGTGCTCGTTGTGGTCGTGCAGCGCGACGAGTTCGGGGCGGTTCTCGATGCCGAGCAGCCGCAGCAGCTGTGCCGTGCGGCGCGTGTCCTCGGCGGCGATCACCGTCGCCGCTTCGAGGGTCTCGCGCAGTCGGAGCGACGCATCCCCCAGGTTGCCGATGGGGGTCGCCGCGAGCAGGATCATGCCTCCATGCTACGCCCGGCGCGATCACGCGGCGCCCGGGGACCATCTGGAAGGATGGAGCGCATGAGCGATCCGCAGCCGACCCCGCCCGCGCCGCCCTCCGAGCCGGCACCGCCGCCCCACCCGTACGCGCAGGCCGTGCGGCGACGCGGGCGCGGATGCGCCATCGCCGCGATGGCGCTCGGCCTCGTCGCGGTGCTCACGACGGCGGTGGGCGCCTTCTACTTCAGCGCGTTCGCGATCGCGGGCGCGCTGCTCGGGCTCGCCGCGGTCGTCCTCGGCGTCGTCGCGCTCGCGCTGCGCCAGCAGCAGGCGCCGAGCATCATCGGCCTCGCGGGCGGCGCACTCGCCATCGTCGCGGCCGTCGCGATCGGCGGCATGGCGCTCGGCGCGCTCATCGCCCCGAGCACGACGGGCGGCGCGAGCGACACCGCTGAGACCGCCCCGGACGAGGGCGGGGCCGTCGAGCCCGGCGAGAGCGAGGCGGTGCGGTGGCCCGCCAACATGGCGACCGGCGGGCTCGTCTTCGTCGGCGATGGATCCGGCGGGATCGAGCTCTCCCGCTCGGACGCCCCGCAGGACAGCGCCCTGCCCGAGCCGCAAGACGCCGCCGGCCTCGGCGAGCCGGCGCTCATCCGCGTCTACCTCGACTACCGGTGCCCGTACTGCGCGGAGTTCGAGCGCGCCAGCGCGGACGCGCTGGAGGCCGCGGTGACGAGCGGTTCTGCCGCCGTGGAGCTGCACCCGCTCACGTTCCTCGACCGCATCTCGCCCGACGCCTACTCCTCTCGCGCCGCCGGCACGATGGCGTGCATGGCCGATCAGCAGCCGGACGCGGCGTGGGACGCGCACACGGCGCTGCTCGATCCGTCCTTCCAGCCGTCGGAGAGCGAGCTGGGCAAGGACGATGCGACGATCCTCGCCGAGGTCGACCGCGCGACGGGCGGACTCGACGACGCGGCGCGCTCCTGCGTCGAGGAGCAGCGCTTCGTGCCCTTCGCGCTGGCGCTGAACGACTGGGTCTTCGCCAATCCGGTGCCGTACGCGGCCGATCCGGAGCTCATGGTCACCGGCACTCCGCTCGTCGTGGTGAACGGGGTGCCCTACTCCGGTGCTCCCGCCGACGGCGACGCCTTCCGGGCCTTCCTCGCCGAGCAGGGGGTGGAGGTGCCCGCGGGCTCGTAGCCTCGGGTCGGGCGACGAACTCGCGCGGAGTCGGAACCCGCTTCGGAAGAGTTCGTCGCCCTGCGCGCGGAGGAGCGGATCCGGCGTGCCCGCTCCCTCCGCGCAGGATGCGGGACCGGCGCCGCGAGGACGCCATCCCCCGGCGCTGCTAGACTCGGTCGGCTATGCACTCATCGAGCAGCCCGGACCGTCGCGACACGCTCGTCACGCGTACCGGGGTCCTCTACTTCCCGCTCGCGCTCGTCGCCCGCCTCCCCTTCGCCATGGGGGTGGTCGGCGTGCTCACCCTCCTCGTCTCGGTGCGCGGGTCGGTGGAGATCGCCGGCCTGGGGTCGGCCATGGTCGGCATCGCCTCGGCGATCTTCGGGCCGCTCATCGGCGCCGCGGCCGACCGCTACGGGCAGCGCCCCACGCTCCTCGCGACCGCGTGCGTCAACAGTGCGGCGATGGGACTGCTGGCCTGGATCGCCTACAGCCCGCTCCCCTCGTTCGCGGTCTTCGCCGCGGCGTTCCTCGTCGGCGCGTCGATCCCGCAGACCTCTCCCATGTCGCGGTCGCGGCTGGTCACGATCATCAAGACCGAGCTGCCCGCCGAGCGCCGCCCCCGCACCATCTCGACCGTGCTCGCCTACGAGTCGGCGGCCGACGAGGTCGTCTTCGTGTTCGGCCCCGTCATCGTGGGCCTGCTCGCGACGACCCTGGGCGCCTGGGCCCCGATCGCCGGCGCGGCCGCGCTCACGCTGATCTTCGTCACCGCCTTCGCGCTCCACCGCACGAGCGTCACCGCGAAGTCGCCCGAGGAGCGCGCGGCCACCCTCGCCCCGGCGTCCGAGCTCGCCCGGCCGCCGCTGCTCATCGTCGTGCTCGGCATCTTCGCCGTCGGCATGGTCTTCGGCACCACGCTCACCTCGCTGACCGCGTTCATGCAGGCGCGCGGGGAGGCGGAGTCGGCCGGCCTGTTCTACGGTGTGATGGGCGTGGGATCGGCGATCCTCGCCATCAGCGTCGCGCTCTTCTCGCCGCACTTCACCCTGCGCTACCGGTGGCTCGTCTTCGCGGCGTTCATCGTGGCCGGAGAGGCGATCCTCGCGGCGGCCGGCAGCGCGGACCCCGAGAGCGGAGTCGGGATGGTGGCGCTGGGCCTCGCCGTGACCGGCGTCGGGATCGGGCCCCTGCTGGTGACGCTCTACGGCTTCGGGTCGGCGCGCAGCCCCGAGGGCCGCTCCGCGACCGTGATGACGATGCTGGGCTCGGCCATCATGCTCGGGCAGTCGCTCGCGGCGGCCGCTGCGGGCACCGTGGCCGAGAGCCTCGGCGTGCCGGCGGCCATGATGCTGCCGCTCTGCGCCGGGCTGGTGACGGTGCTCGCGGGCCTCGTCAACTGGCTCCTCACGCCGCCCACCGCGCGCTGAGCCCCCATCCCTCCGTATTTCCGCCCGCCCGCGCGCCCGTCCGCGCGCCCGTCCGCCCGCGCACCGCACCCCGCCCCGGCTCCCGCGCCCTGTCTTCGCGCGTCAGTAGTTGTCAGAAAAACCTCGCTTTGGCAGCAACTACTGACGCGCGAAGGTGTGATCCGTTCTTTCCCCGGCGAGCCCGAGCCCTCCAGCGCCGATACTTCCCTCGGTCTCGAACGCTCGGCTCGGTCTCGAACGCTGGAGTCGGTTTCGCGCAGCGCGCTCGCTCCCGCGCCCGGAATAGCCGCGCCCGACCCGCTGTTGCACGGGGTGGATGCACGACCCGCACACCCGTCGCACGGCGCCGGGTGGAAGAATGGAGACCATGCCTGCTCTCGCGCTCAGTCCCGCGGAGGTCGCCGACCTGCGCGCGGCCTTCCCCTACTTCGCCGCCCACGACGATCTCGCGGTACGCACGGGCGATCCCTCCCCCGCGTACCTCGACGCCGCGGCGACCTCGCAGCGGCCGACCGCGGTGCTGGATGCGGAGCGCCGATTCCTTGAGACGGCGAACGCCGCGGTGCACCGCGGTACCAGTGGAGCCGTCGGAGCCGCCACCGAGGCCTTCGAGGGCGCCCGCGCCGCCGTGGCGCGCTTCGTCGGTGCGGCCGCGCCCGAGCAGATCGTGTGGGCCGAGAACGCCACCGACGCCCTGAACATCGTGGCGCTCGGGATCGCGGAGGCGAACGCCGGGCTCGGGGTCGCGGGCAGCGAGCGCTTCGCCCTCGGCCCGGGTGACGAGATCCTCGTCACCGAGGCCGAGCACCACGCCAACCTCATCCCCTGGCAGCGGCTCGCTGCGAAGACCGGCGCCTCCTTCCGCTACATCCCGGTGCGGGAGGACGGCACCTGGGCGATCGACGATGCGCGCGCAGCGCTGAACGAGCGCACGCGCATATTCGCGTTCGCGCATATCTCCAACGTCACCGGCTACACGGCCCCCGTCGCCGAGCTCGCGGAGCTGGCGAGGAGCGTCGGGGCGATCACGGTGCTCGACGCCTGCCAGTCGGTGCCGCACATCCCCGTCGACTTCGCGGCGCTCGGCGTCGACTTCGCCGCGTTCTCGGGACACAAGATGCTCGGCCCCAACGGCATCGGCGTGCTCTACGGCCGCCCCGAGCTGCTCGCGGCGCTGCCGCCGTCGCGCACGGGCGGCTCGGCGATCACGAAGGTGACCATGGAGTCCGCCGACTACATGCCGCCGCCGATGCGCTTCGAACCCGGAACGCAGCCGGTCTCGCAGGCGGTGGGCCTCGGCGCCGCGGTCTCCTTCCTCGAGTCCGTCGGCATGGACCGCGCGGCCGCCCGCGAGCACGAGCTGGTGGAGCGCCTGGTCGCCGGCATCGCGGCGACCCCCGGCGTGCGCCTGCTCGGGCCCGAGGATCCTTCGCAGCGGGTGGCCCTCGCGGCCGTCTCCGTCGAGGGCCTGCACGCTCACGACGTGGGCCAGTTCCTCGACGAGCAGGGCGTGCTCGTGCGGGTGGGGCACCACTGCGCGCAGCCGCTGCACCGCGCCCTCGGCATCACGTCGAGCACCCGGGCGAGCGTGCACCTGACCACCACCGAGGACGAGGTCGACCGCTTCCTCGACGCGCTCCGCGGCGCCCAGCGGTACTTCGGAGTGGAGGTGGCGGCGTGAGCGCGCTCGACGGGCTGTACCAGGAGCTGATCCTCGATCATTCGAAGCGCCCCGTGGGCAAGGGCGCGTTCGAGGCGCCGGACGGCGCGCTCACGGCGTCGCACCACGAGTTCAACCCGAGCTGCGGCGACGAGATCGACCTGTCGATCGCCGTCGATCCCGGAACCGGCCGCATCGAGCGACTGGCCTGGGAGGGGCAGGGCTGCTCGATCTCGATGGCCTCGGCGTCGATCCTCTCGCAGCTCGTGCGCGATGAGCGCCTCACCGTCGACGAGGCCCGCACCCGCATCGGCGCCTTCCGCGAGATGATCCAGGCGCGCGGCGAGGGTGAGCCCGACGAGGACCTGCTGGGAGACGCGGTGGCGCTGCAGGGCGTCTCGAAGTTCGTGATGCGCGTGAAGTGCGCCATGCTGGGATGGGTGGCGCTCGAGGCGGATCTGACGCAGGTGGCCGCCCAGCGGGCCTGACCGGGCTGCAGAATCGGCAAGGAGGCCGGCATGACCATCGACATCACCCCCGCCAGCAGCGCGGCCGACGTGGTCGCGGCGCTCGAAGCGCTCGAGGATCCGAAGGCCCGCGCGATCAACGAGAAGTACGGCGACGACCACGGCGTCAACCTGACGAAGCTGCGCGCCATCGCCAAGGCCCTGAAGTCGAACCAGGAGCTCGCGCTCGAGCTGTGGGCGACCGGATACACCCCGGCCCGGCTCGTGGCGCTGCTCATCTGCAAGCCCCGCGCCTTCGAGGAGGCGCAGCTCGACGCCATGCTGCGCGAGGCGCACATCCCGAAGGTGCACGACTGGCTCGTGAACTACGTCGTGAAGAAGAGCCCCCACGCCGAGGCGCTGCGGCGCGTGTGGTTCGCCGACCCGGATCCGGTGGTGGCGAGCGCGGGGTGGGCGCTCACGACCGAGCGCGTCGCGAAGACGCCCGACGGCCTCGATCTCGCCGGCCTGCTCGACACGATCGAGGCCGGGATGCGGGATGCTCCGGATCGCCTGCAGTGGGCCATGAACTGGTGTCTCACGCAGATCGGCGTCTGCCACGAGGAGCACCGCGGGCGCGCCCTCGAGATCGGCGAGCGCCTGCGCGTGCTCGAGGACTATCCCACCTCGCCCGGCTGCACCTCGCCCTACGCGCCGATCGCGATCGCGGAGCTCGTGTCCCTCCGGGGCTGACCCCGCCGCCCCGGCACGACCCGCCGCCCGGCGCGACCCGGCACCCCGCGAGACTCGTCACCCTGCGAGCCCCGCCGCCCTGCGCGACGTCGCAGGATCCGCCTCGAGTGCCTCGCACCAGATGCGGCCGCCGTGCTCGCTACGCCCGCTCCACGAGCCGGGCCGTGGCGCTGCCGGGCTCCGTCAGGCGGTCGGCGGTCTCCCGCACGAGCGCCTGCAGCGCCGCGCTCGCGTGCGTCGGCGCCATGTCCGAGCGGCGGGCCACGCTGATCGTGCGGGTCATCGCGTCTCCCGCGAGCGGGGCGGCTCGCAGCTGCGGCCGGTCCACCGCCACCATGGCGGGCACGACCGCGACGCCGATCCCCCGCTCCGCGAAGCTCAGCGCGGCGTCCATCTCGGCGCCCTCGACGGCCACCGTGGGCGCGAGCCCCTTCGCCGCGAAGGCGGTGTCGACCGCGACCCGCAGGTCGTAGTTCTCCGGGAACAGCACCTGCGGCACCTCGGCCAGCTCGCGCAGTTCGATGGCCGGGGATCCCGAGCCCCGCGCCGATCCGGAACCCTCCCGCCCGAACGGATCGGGCATCGCGGCCGACGAGACCACCACGAGCCGCTCGCTCAGGATGGGCTCGCGTTCGAGCACCGCTCGCGCCGCGCCCGACGAGACGCTCGTCACGATGAGCGCCAGGTCGAGGGAGCCCTCCATGAGCTCCGCGATGAGGCTGCGCGACCCCCGTTCGAGGATCTCGATGTCGATTCCCGGATAGCGCGCGCGGAACTCGGCCAGCACCTCGGCCACCAGGCTCGTGCAGAGCGTCGGCGTCGCCCCCAGCCGCACCCTGCCGCGGCGCAGTCCGGCGAGCTCGGCCATCTCACCGCGGGCCGCCTCGGCGTCGGAGAGCATGCGTCGCGCGATCGGCAGCAGGCGCTCGCCCGCCGCGGTCAGGGTGACGTTGCCCCGGGCGCGGTGGAAGAGCTCGACGCCGAGTTCCTGCTCGAGACTCGAGATCTGCCGGCTCAGCGAGGGCTGCGCGAGGTGGAGGCGTTCGGCCGCCCGGGTGAAGTGCCCGGTCTGCGCGATCTCCGCGAACCCCCGGAGCTGTTCGAGATTCATGATCCATAGCCTAATCGCATCGTCATCATCCATACTATTCATTGGAGTAATCGAATGCGGATGCCTAACGTGGTCCGCATGAACACCAACGCAGCAGGCTCCATCACCGCGAGCCACGACACCGCCACCCGCGAGCGCCTCCTCTCCACCTCCGTGCTGGTCATCGGCACGGGCGGCGCCGGCCTCCGCGCCTCGATCGAACTCGCCGAGCGGGGGGTGCAGGTGCTCACGGTCGGCAAGCGACGCAAGCACGACGCCCACACCACGCTCGCCGCGGGCGGCATCAACGCCGCCCTCGGCACGATCGACCCCGAGGACAGCTGGCAGCAGCACGCCGCCGACACCCTGCGCGAGTCGTACTTCCTCGGCGATCCCGCGATCATCGAGGTCGTCACGAAGAACGCCGCCCGCGGCATCGAGGATCTCGAGCGGTGGGGCATGCCCTTCGCCCGCGAGGCGGACGGGCGGATCAGCCAGCGCTTCTTCGGGGCGCACAAGTACCGCCGCACCTGCTACGCCGGCGACTACACCGGGCTCGAGATCCAGCGCACCCTGCTGCGCCGCGCCCGCGAGCTGAACGTGCCCATCGTCGACACCATCTACATCACCCGCCTGCTCGCGGCCGACGGCAGGATCTTCGGCGCCTACGGCTTCGACATCGTCGACGGCACCCCGGTGCTCATCCACGCCGACGCCGTGATCCTCGCGGCCGGCGGCCACAACCGCATCTGGCGCAACACCTCCTCGCGCCGCGACGAGAACACCGGCGACTCGTTCCGCCTGGCCGCGCTCGCGGGCGGCAGGATCCGCGACGCCGAGCTCGTGCAGTTCCACCCGTCGGGCATCCTGGAGCCCGCCGATGCCGCCGGCACGCTCGTATCCGAGGCCGCACGCGGCGAGGGCGGGATCCTTCGCAACGCGCTCGGCGAGCGCTACATGGAGCGCTACGATCCCGAGCGCATGGAGCTCTCGACCCGCGACCGCATCGCCCTCGCGAGCTACACCGAGATCATCGAGGGCCGCGGCACCACCAACGGCGGCGTCTACCTCGACGTGTCGCACCTGCCGCGCGAGACCATCTTCGAGAAGCTCCCGCGCGTGTACCGCACCCTCATCGACCTCCAGATGCTCGACATCACCGAGGAGCCCATCGAGATCGCCCCCACCGCTCACTACTCGATGGGCGGCGTGTGGGTCGACGCCGAGAAGCACAGCACCGGCGTCGACGGCTTCTACGCCATCGGCGAGGCCTCCTCGGGCCTCCACGGCGCCAACCGCCTCGGCGGCAACTCCCTCATCGAGCTGCTCGTGTACGGCCGCATCACGGGCACCGACGCCGCCGAGTACGTGTCGGGGCTCGCGCAGGTGACCCGCTCGGCCGACGCGGTCGGCGAGGCCCGCGCCGAGATGCAGAACCTGCTCTCGGGCAAGGGCACGGAGACGCCGCGCCTGCTGCAGCGCCAGGTGCGCAATCTCATGACCGAGCACGCGGGCGTGGTGCGCAGCGAGGCCGGCCTGCGCGAGGGCATCGAGAAGCTCGCCGCCATCGAGGATCGCGCCGGCAACCTGGGTGTGCACCCCGACATCGCCGGATTCGACGACCTCGCCCACGCCTTCGACCTATACGGCTCGCTGCTCGCCGCGCGAGCCACGCTGGAGTGCGCGGTCGAGCGGCGGGAGACCCGCGGCTGCCACAACCGCTCCGATTTCCCCGAGCAGAACGACGAGCTGCGCGGCAGCTTCGTCTGGACGCCCGAGGGCGGCGTCACCTTCGAGCGCGTGGCCGAGGCGCCCGACTCGTTCCGCGACCTCGCCTACGACGCCATCGACACCTCGGTCGCCGGCAAGCTCGTGGAGTAGGCGGGGCGGCCCGGTTCTCCTCCCTCGCCGCAGTTCGGGGGTCGGGGCGAGCCGGGTGCCCCCGCCCCGGTTCAGGGGGTGGATCGCGGTTCGGGTGGAGGTATTCCGGGAGTACCTCCGCCCGAGCCGCAGTCCCCGGGGCCCCGAGAGGCGGGACCGGGCCCCGCACTCTCGCGGGAGGAGAGCCCTCTGACGCGTGAATCTTCGCTCACAACGAGGCGATATCAGCGCATCGGCACGAAGATTGCTTCCGGCATGTGAGCAACCCCGTCCCGTTCACCACGACGGCGCAGGATCGATGCATGAACGATCCCACCCTCGACCAGCCCGAAGTGATCCGCTGCCGCAGCACCGCAGACTTCCTCGCCGCTCTCCCCCGGCTCGTCGGCTTCACCGCTTCGGACAGCATCTTCGTGGTGTTCTTCTCGAGGAAGCGCGCGGGACGGGCGATGCGAGTCGATCTGCCGCCGTCCGAAAGCCCGAGCGATTCGGTGGCGCTGCTCGATCTGATCTGCGACGCCCTGCACGACCCCGGTTCGGTGCACGGCGTCGTCTCGGCGCCGGCCGTCGTGATCTCGAGCAGCCAGACCTTCGCCGAGGCCGGCGGCCCGCCGTGGCGCAGCCTCGCGAGACGCCTCGAGCGGCGTCTGCGCCGCGAGGGACTCCGCCCGCGAGAGCTGTGCTGCATCGCACCCGACGGCTGGATCAGCTACCTCGACCCCGCGGCCCCGACCGCGGGACGGCCGCTCAGCGAGATCGATGAGAGCCCCATCGCACTCGAGGCCCGCCTCCGCGGCGATACGCCCCCCGCGCTGTCGGAGCTCGGGTCGATCCCCGAGCCGCAGCCGGGGCGATGGGCGGCCGTGACGGCCGCGCTCGAGGACACCACCCCGTTCGATAGGCCGGACCCGACCCCGCAGGCCGGCGGCGACGAACCGGAGGAGCGGATCGCCCGCACGGGATCCCGAGGCGACTTCGTCTCCCGGCTGGCCGATCATCTGGAGCATCCGCCTCCGCCGGAGGCGTACGCCTGGATGGCGGACACCGCCCAGGTGGTGCGTGCTCTCCGAGACGAGGAGCAGCCGCTCGATCCGGCGATGACCGCTCGGCTCATCCGCTGCGCCCAGCATCCGGACCGCTGGCTGCTGCTCGCACTCGGCGTGCTCACGCGACCGGAGTTCCCGGAGGAGCTGGCGCGGGACATGGGACCGGCCCAATTCTCGGGCGTACCGGTCGACCTGGACGGCGGACCGGAGCCGCTCCGGGCGGGGTGGTCGATCCGGCGCATCCTCGTGAGCATCAGCCCCGATTTCACCGACTTCGAGCGCATCCCCGAGATCCGTCGCAGGCTGCTGACCGCGCTCTCCGAGACACCGCAGGATCTGCGCCCGGCTCTCCTCGCGCTCAGCGCCTGGGTGTGGTGGCTCGGGATCAATCATTCATAGATGACGCGGCATCAGACGGCTCCAGGACGACCGGTTCCCCTTGCCATCTGGGCAGCACCTCGATCAGACCATCAGCGCGCAGCGTCACTGTCTCGATGAGTGACCGCGCCACCGCCTGCTTCGCCTCGAGTTGCAACGAATCCCAACGTCGAATCAGCTCCACATTGCCCGTGAGGTACGCAGCGGGGGTCAGGACGGCCCGTGCGCGCGCAGCCTCGAGCGCTTCTGCTTTCTGCGTGGACTCGGCAAGGAGCATGTCCCGTGACCGCACGTAAGAGGCTTCCGGGACGAGGCCGGATGCGAGGTGCACGGTGAGTGCGTCAAGACGCTTCTCGATCGCGACGATCTCCCGCGCGAGGTGCTCAACGTCAACCGTTGGTGTCGGGTCGACGTTGATGTCGGCGGACGCTCCGAGCTCTTTCAGCCATGCCACTACCGCCCCGTCGACGCGCCACGTCGCGAGCGACATGACCGGATGAGTTAGAGGGCACCGGTAGCTCCGGTATCTAGTTTCTCGGTCGCCCCAACGGGAGCGCGCGTTGGTGCCGGAACGTTTGCGCCCGCAGTGGCACACGACGAGCGAGGTGAGTAGATGGTATGCCTGCTGGGGTGGGCGGGCAACGTACCGCCCGGCACGCATTGCGCGGTATCGCTCGTACTCCTCCCGGCTGATAATCGGGTCGTGGGCGCCGTCAGTCGTCTCGCCTTTGTAGGTGACGAGGCCGGCGTGGATTGGCGAGTCGAGGCACGACCGTACGGTTTGCCCTGCCCATGAGCCACCTCGTGGAGCGAGGATGCCTCGCTCGTTCAGCCAGTTCGCGATGTAGACGAAGCCACGACCTTCGAAATAGAACTGGTACATGTGCCGGATGATCGCCGTGTTCTCATCGGTGATGGTGATGCCGGCGTTGGTGGAGGTCCATCCCCAAGGCACCCGCCCAGCGGGTGGGAAGCCGAGGTTGAAGCGTCGTCGGTGTGCTTCTGCCCATTGCTCGCCGATTTGCTCGGACTGGAATGCGGCGTACTCGGTCATCACGCCCCGCGCGAAGCGTCCGCTCGCGGTGGCGGTGTCGATCGGCTCGGTCGCAGATTCGATGCGCCCGCCGGCGACCTCAACGCGGTCCGCAGCAAGGGCCCAGTCCTTCCGCGAGCGGGAGAGGCGCGACCACTTCCAGAGCACGATGACGTCCGCATCGCGTGACTCGATCATGTCCATCACTCGCTGCACCGCTGGCCGCTTCGCCCATGTTCTGCCGGAGATACCCTCGTCGACCTCGACGGCGACGACCTCGTAGCCGTATTGTGCGCAGTAGTCGCGGCCGGCGATTTCCTGCAGCTCGATCGAGATGGAGTCATCGCGCGCTATTGATTGGCGCAGGTAGAGCACCGCACGAGGCGGCGTATCCGGGACCGCGCGAATACGCGAGCTCATCGGCCTGCACCACGGAGAAAGGCGTGCTCGGCTACGGTAGTGTCCATCGGTTCACCTTTCTGGTGGGTCGTGTCCTGGCCCTCGTGGCGCGGTTCTTGCTTGCCGGCGGAACGCGCTGCGGGGGCATTTTGCGTTTGACTACTCGCGGGTCCAGGTACCGCAGCCCTTGATCTCGATGAACTCTCCTGCAGCGAGTGTGATCGTGGCAGGACCAGATTCCACAATGTTGTTGTCCACGATTCCCGCGTCAGAACCGGTGCCGGTCTTCCACGCGTAGTAGCACATTCCGGAACCGACGTTGGTGTTGTAGACGCCGGGCTCGACGGTCTTACCAACTGTATGGAACCCGTCGCGAAGCTCGCGGGCCGCCTTTTGTTCTTCGGCTTCCGAGACTTCTCCTTCGCGTTTGTCGAGTCCCGCCTCGCGCTCGTCCAGCGACTTTGCGCGAGCCTCATTGTCCTTGACACGCTCCTCGACCTTGGCGAAAGCCTGGTCTATCCGCACCCGTGCTTCCTCGGCAGCTTCATCGACCTCGCCACGGAGCTTTGTGTTCTCGCTGCGGGCCTCTGACAGCTGAGGTGAAAGCGAGGCAGTAACTAGCATCGCGCCCACAACCGCCCCGACGAGCAGGGCCCCTACCGCGATGTAGTAGGTCGTAGTGGCCTTTATCATCTTCGGCGACTCTGCCGGCTGCGGCTGATCTTCAGACGTAGTGTTCTCGGACATGATTCTCCTTGGAATGGCTAAATTGCGATCGAACTGAACCCGCAACGAAGCGGACGCTCGGACTTGAGACTGTGGCGGAACTCGCCGTCGTTGTCATAGTCCTCATCATCGAGGACGCCGAAGATGTCGCGCGGCGCTGCGAGCGCCTGCGCGTGGAGATGGTGTTGCTGGTAGAGCTCGACCATCCGACGAGTGGTGTTCAGGCGGTGAGCGATCGCGAGGGGGTGAGGATCCTCCAGCTCCGCGAGCCGATAGGGCTCAAGCTGGATGAGCACCTTTGCTGCGTGGATCCATGCTCGCTCTTCGGCCTCGGGCGAACTGCATCGGTCGCCGTTCTTCCTGTGCCCGAGTTCATGGGCCCCGGACTCGGCGCCCTGGACCGGGTCGAGCCTGTCGCTGATGAGGATGAGGTCTTGGTCATCCAGATACATCGCCCTCATAGGAAGAGGGAGTGCGGCGAACACGATACGCGCTCCTTGGCGCTCTGCCTCCGCGATCACTCTCTGCATGTTGCCTCCTACGGCAGTTCCTGGGATTGCTCTTGTTCTTCTTCGATGCCGTCGCGCTCGTCGGCGGCGAGAGCCACACCGCTCTGCCGGAGCGCCTCAACATCTACTTCTCCAATGTGGGGAATGCCATATTCGGACGAACCACCGACACTCGACGCATCGAAGGCCTCCTGCTCACGAGCGGCGCCTTCGGCGTCGTGGTCATGGTCGGCTGGCATTCCCGCTCTCTCTGCCGGTAGTTGACCATCATCGAGCATTTCCCTAGCGAGGATTTCGGCCTTCGCGAAAACCTCACTCGGGCTAACGTCGAGCAGATCCGCCAGGTGGAAGAGGTCATCGACGTCAATCGCCCGCTGCGCGTTCAGCGTCTTGTGCAGCGTAGAGCGATTGAGTCCAGCAGACTCCGCCAGGCTCTTGGCGCTGCGCTTCTGGCGAGCTAGCTCTGCCCGCAGTTCCTGCGCAACAGCCTCCGTCATCGGGCCGATCTTCCGTGCGTTGGCACCCTTTGCGTTCTGCATGTAAGGAATCCTAGATCATTTTTGCATATCCGCATACTTCAGGTTGACAACGTATGCACATGCGGCCTAGCGTTCTGCACATGAAGAACACGAGCATTCAGAAGAAGCACAGGCCGCGCGCCACGGGCATAGATCCACGGCGCATGCGGGTAGCCAATGAGGTTCGCGCATGCATCGCCCGTATCGGGGCCAGCCGCGCCGCCGTGGAAGACGCGATCGGCATCAGCCAGTCAGCGCTCTCGCGCAAGCTGAGAGGCGAGAGCGCCTTCACAGTCGATGAACTGCTCGGGCTCGCGTCGTTCCTCGATGTCGAAGCCTCTGAGTTCTTCCCGAAGGAGCGGGCACGATGAGCAACGTCGATCTCTTCAAGTTCGAAGGTCAGGAGATCCGCACGGTCGTGATCGATGGTGAGCCCTGGTTCGTCGCTGTCGATGTGGCGACTGTGCTCGGCTACAGCGAGCCGGGGCGCGCGGTGCGGCAGCATTGCAAGGGGGGTGCGAATCACACCCCCCTTGAGACGGCCGGTGGAACGCAGAACGTCCGCATCATCGCGGAGCCGGACGTGATGCGGATGATCGTCTCGTCGAAGCTCCCCGCAGCCGAGCAGTTCGAGCGGTGGGTGTTCGAGGACGTGCTCCCGACGATCCGGAAGACGGGCCGCTACGGGTCCGATGCTTCGATGCTCGCCGAGCTTCCATCTTCGCATCTGCTGCAACTCGCCGCCGAGACTGCGAGACGCGCAGAAGAGGCCGAGGCGAAGATCGCTGCCGACGCATCGAAGGTGATCTTCGCGGATGCGGTCGCCGCCTCCGAGGACACGATCCTGATCGGGCGGCTCGCGACGATCCTTCGGCAGAATGGCGACGACGTCGGCGAAATCCGATTGTTCCGACGCCTCCGAGAGGACGGTTACCTCTGCAGGACCGGCGCCGACCGGAACCGGCCGACGCAGCGCGCGATGGATCTCGGCCTGTTCGAGACGATCGAACGCACTGTGCAGGGTTCGGACGGGACACCTCGGCTCAAGTTCACGCCGAAGGTGACGGGCAAGGGTCAGCAGTACTTCATCGAGAAGTACGCACCGAAGGACCATCTTGCCCTTGAGGCGACACCGTGACCGCGCGCGCCGGTATCCCGTCTCGCGAGGATTGCCTGGCTACCGCTAGCCGTGCGCTCACCGCAGGGATCTTGCAGACCATGTCGATGGATCCCCACGAGGCCGCACTCGGCGCCTACATCCCGAATGTGACTCCCTCGGTCGAGGAACTCGAAGCCCAGATCCGTGGCTTCCACGCGGAGGCTGAGGCTCGCGCGAAGCAGCGCGCCGCCTAGAACGCTCCCGCTCTCCCAGCCCAAATTTTGCGCCCTCACTGGGGAGGGCTTCCATCACTGCACCCAATTTCCCGGAAGGAAACCCCTCATGGACCCCAAGATGACCCCTCGGATCGTGCTCTGCGAGTCCGACGAGTGCTCGCCTCGCGGTGCTGTGCGCCGCCCGCATGAGATCACGGCGGACTGCCGCGCCCCGCGCACGGTCGAGGAGCCGAAGCTGATCGAGGCAGAAGCGTGACCGGCCATGGACTGGACGCTCATCGTGTGGCGGTTCCTGCGCCTGCTCACCATCACCTCAGCACTCGCGGCCGGCACCGGGCTCCTGTCGGTGACTCCCCCGCTCGTGCAGGGGATCGCGGTGATGCCGGGTCTGCTCGTCGTGCTCGTGCTCGTCGTGGCCGCCTGGGCGGACTCGTCGACCGGGTGCGGGCGTGGTGGGGCGACGCTCTCGACGAGTTCGAGGAGATGAACCAGTGAGGTTCGAGCCGCGGGTCGCGTTCACCGTCGGCGGTGAGCCGCTCCCGAAGAGCCGACCGAGGGCGAAGGCCGGGCAGCGGGCGTTCACCCCGAAGCCGACCCGCGATGCGGAGAAGCGAGTTGCTGGGGCGTTCCGGTCCACCCATCCCGGGTTCGCCCCTCTGACTGGGCGGCTCATGTTCGTGGTCACTTTCTACCGCGCGACGCGGCGGCGGGTGGACGTCGACAACCTCGTGAAGCTCTGCACCGACGCCCTCAACGAGGTCGCGTACGTGGACGACGAGCAGATCGAAGAAATCCACGCCAAGCGCATCTACGGCGCCGGCGACACCGCTCGAACGATCATCCGGATCTTCGAGCAGCCAGAACTTCCCGACGACCAGGCCGGGAACACCGAGAAGGAAATGAGAGAGCGATGACTCTGAAGTACACCAGCAAGCGCCCCGACGAGGAGCTCGACGGGCTGCAGGCCCTCGAGGATCACTTCACCGAGGGCAACCCGGATGACGTCGTGGTGGTCGCCGTGATCACGCGGCACGGGATCTCGAAGGTGGATCCGTCGAACGAGTGGCAGGCGACGGTGCGCGTGAAGCACATCGAGCAGGTCACCGGGTCGGATGCCGAGCAGGTGAAGCGTCTGCTGTCGAGCCGATACGAGAAGCGCACCGGGAACGCGACGCTCGCGATCACGGACGACGGCGGTGATTCCGAGTGAGCTCGCGAGTGAAGAAGGAGCGTCGCGCGAGCGGGGTGAAGTTCTCGAAGCCGGCCAAGGTGCCGACCCCGCTCGAGCAGCGTCGCGAGTTCCGGGAGACGGTCCAGCGCCCCCTTGGGATGCGTCTCGGCGGCCAGGCGGTGCCGCGGTCGGAGAAGCAGATCAAGAAGGTCCGTGAGGCCTGGGGTATCGACGGAGGTGACGCAGCGTGACGAAGGACGAACTGATCAAGTCGCTCACCTCGGCCCGCAGCGAGGGCCGCCGTCCCTCCGCGCCGGCGTTCGCGAACCTGTGGGGCGCGGACCTGTGGGGCGCGGACCTGTGGGGCGCGAACCTGTGGGGCGCGAACCTGCGGGACGCGGACCTGCGGGACGCGAACCTGTGGGGCGCGGACCTGCGGGGCGCGGACCTGTGGGGCGCGAACCTGTGGGGCGCGAACCTGCGGGACGCGGACCTGCGGGACGCGAACCTGCGGGACGCGGACCTGCGGGACGCGAACCTGTGGGGCGGATTCCGCGTCGAGGGGCTGCCATCCGGGCAGGTCACCATGGTGCCCACCATCAACGGATGGTTCCTCCGTGTCGGCTGCTGGAAGGGCAGTCGAGAGGAACTGCGCGACCTCATCGCGAAGGACGAAGGGTGGCCGGAGGCAAGCGGGGATGAGATCTCCCGTCGGCGACCGGGCCTCGAAGCGATGCTCGCTCTCGCCGACGCGCACGCAGAACTGCACGCGGACAAACTCGCCCGCGTGATCGAGAAGTGGGGCGACACCGCCCAGAAGCAAGAAGGAGAGGTTGCCTGATGGCCGCCACGAAGAAGGCCGCGTCGGTATCGCGGTTCCGGAAGAGGAAGTACGGCAAGAACCACGCCTACTACCTCGACGACGTGAAGCTCGACGGTGTCACGTCGCTGCTCGGGAATGGGCTGCCGAAGCCAGCGCTCATCAATTGGGCGGCGAACGCGACCGCTGAGGCTGCGGTGGATCGGTGGGACGAACTCGCCGAGATGAAGCCCTCGGATCGACTCAAGACCCTCAAGGGCGCACGTTACGCCGTCACCGATGAGGCGAAGCAGCGCGGCACGGAGGTGCACGATCTCGCCGAGCAGCTCGCGCTCGGCAACGAGGTCGAGGTGCCTGATGCAATCGCAGGGCACGTGTCGTCGGCTCTGCGGTTCCTCGAGGACTTCGAGGTGGAGACGATCCTCACCGAGACGAGTGTCTTCCACGAGAAGGCGCTCTACGGCGGCACGTTCGATCTCCTCCTCCGGTCCAAGCTGCGCGAGCATGCGGGGAAGGTGATCCTCGCGGACTGGAAGACGAACCGAACGGGGATCTACCCGGAGACCGCGCTGCAGCTCACCGCGTACGCGAAGGCCACCCACTTCCTCGACGCCGACGGTGTCGAGCAGTGCATGGCGGATCTCGGGATCACGGACATCTGGGGGATCTGGATCCGCTCCGACGGGTACGAGGTGTACCCGATGGAGCTTTCGGATCGCACCTGGCAGGCGTTCGGGAACGTGGTCGCTGTCGCGCGTGGCGCCGCGAATCGGGACGTGGCGGACGAGTGGAAGGGGCGGGCGCTGCGCGTCGGTGAGGCAGCATGAGCACCGAGATCGCCCAGGTGGAGGCCGAGTCGACCACCACGCAGGAAGTCGTCCTTGAGGAGGAGCACGGGTCGCACGACCTGCTGCAGTTCACGCGCGACCTGCAGCTCTGCTACAACTTCGCCCGTTCCCTCGTCACGACCCCGTTCGTCCCGCAGCAGTACCAGGGCAACCCTGGGCATGCGGCCGCGGCGATCATGACCGCGCGCGGGGTCGGGATCATGGACCCGATGGCGGCGCTCCGGTCGCTCGACGTGATCCAGGGAACGCCCGCGTTCCGAGCGAACACGCTCCGTGCTCTGGCGCAGCGAGACGGTCATGAGATCTGGGTCGAGGAAGCGAACTCGCAGCGGGTCGTCATGAAGGGCCGGCGCCGCGGCGACGACCGGATCCAGGAGTCGATGTGGGACATGGACCGCGCGCGAGCGATGGGGCTGACCAACAAGGACAACTGGAAGAAGCAGCCGCAGGCGATGCTCACCGCCCGCGCGACGTCGGAGCTGGTGCGGTTGATCGCAGCCGACACGGTCGCGGGCCTCTACTCGGTGGAGGAACTGGCGGACGGCGAACAACCGGCCGACACCCCCGCCGTTGAAGCGAAGCCGGTTGCGAAGCGCACGATGCGGCGGAAGCGCGTGGAGCCCAAGCCCGCGGCGGAGGCCCCCGTGCCCGCTGAGCAGCCGGCAGGAGAGCCCGCGGCAGAGCCGGTGGCATCTCCGGACGAGGAGCCCGCAGAGCCCGCTCCCGACGAGCAGGCGTCGGAGCCATCTCCGGAGGTGGCTGAGACGTCGGAGGCGTTCGCGGGCGACCCGATGAAGCCGACTCCGGAGGAGCTCGCGGAGTGGGGCCAGATGCCGGACGGGTTCGGTAGCTGATGACCGAGTTGTCGGCCGAGGTGGTCGAGGGGTGGGTGGCGTCGATGCGGCAGGAAGTCGTGATCGAGGCCCCCACCCCGGGCGGGGTGCGAACCCCCGACCAGATCATCCGCGACCTCGAGAAGGTCGACGAGGTCGCGGCGCAGGCGCTCCGAGTGGTGAAGGAAGCCGACAAGGTGCGGGCTGCTGCTGCGGAGACGCTACTCAAAGCTCGCGCCGCGGCCGAGCAGTCGGCCGTCGGAAGAACGGCAGCAGCGCGGAAGGCCCACGCGGACCTCGCGGTGGCTGAGGAACGGGCGGAGCTGGAGCTCGCACGGATCGCCTACCGGTACGCGCAGGGACTCGCGGACCTGCTCGACAGCAGGCGCTCGAGCCTGCAGACGCAATCGAAGTTAGTGCTCGCCACAGTCCAGATGGCGGGCATCCCGAGGAGGGGTTGAACATCATGACGGTCATCGAGAAGATGCAGCTCGGCGCCGAGCGCCTGGCGAACTACGCGCAGGGGTACGCCGACGGCGTGGACACTGTCACGGCAGCGCTCACGAGCCATGCCGCGCACGCGTTCGAGGATGCGTCGGTCGAGGCGCAGCAGAAGCGGCCCGAGTGGGCAGAGGTCGCCCAGTTCGCGGACATCACCGCGGAACGCGACCGGGCCCGTGAGACGGCGGTGCGGCTCGAGCAGGAGCTCGCGGAGAAGGAACGAGAGCTCGACGAGACGCGGCAGCACATGATCAAGGGCGTGCTGCTCGCGGTGCAACGCGAGGCGATCAACTTCTCGACCTCGGACGCCGCTGCTGTGCAGTGCGCGACCAGCGACGCCGCCGAGAAGTTCGGAGTCGAACTGTGACGCTGCAGGACATCCACGTCGGCGACGTCGTCCGCGTCGACGACGAGACGAAGCCCTACCGGGTGGAGGAGCGCGATTCGAAGACCGGGATGCTCACCCTCGAAGCTCTGCACTCCCTCGACCGGGTCGTCTGGGAAGGCGTGCACGAGTTCAGGGTCACGAAGTCGGGAGTGTTCCAGTGACCGCACCGACGAAGGAGACCCGTCGCGACATGTACGAGCGCGACCTGGACCAGTGCGCAGCGTGCGGCCGGCGCGACCGGCTCTCACACCAGCACCGGCGGGCGGTGGGGATGGGTGGGTCGAAGACTCCCCCATCGATCACGGACTCGCTCACCCTGTGCTTCGAGTGCAACTGGCGGGCCGAGCACGACCTGCAGACCTTCGCCCTCGCATACGGGTGGAAAGTCCGCCGGTGGGTGAAGGATCCCGCCACGGTGCCGGTGTTCTACCCGTACTCGATCGGGTGGGCGCGTCTCACCGACGGCGGGGCAGCACTGCCGATCCATGCGGATGAGGCGGCGGAGATGATGCGCGAGGTCTACGGCGAGGAGTGGGACAAGTGGCGCGAAGAAGTCGGGGTCTTGACCCCAGAGAGGAGGTGATCTAAGTGGCGAAGATCCGGAGCCTGAAGCCTGAGTTCTTCAGCAGCGAGCAAATCGTGAGCGTCTCGATCCCCGCGCGTTATCTCTTCGAGGGCATCTGGGTGTTTGGAGACGACGAGGGACTGATCAAGCATTCCCCGATGTCGCTGAAGATGAAGGTCTTCCCCGGCGACTCGATCGAGGTCGAACCGCTGATCTCCGAGCTTCTCCGCGAGGGCCTCGTAGTCGAGGTCGAGTCTGAGCAGGGCCCCTTGCTCTGGGCTCCGAACGTCCAGGTGCACCAGTCGCCGAAGCGACCGACCCCAACGAAGTTCGCGAGCGTCTCCGCACCGTTCACCCCACGCTATTCCGCACCTCAGAGCCGAAATGTTCCCCCCGCGCAGGGAACACGAGGGGAACCCGGCACCCCCGCGACACCCCCCAATCCCCCGCATGTGGCCCTGGAGAGGAGAGGAGAGGAGGGGAAAGGAGAGGAGAGGAGTACTTCTCTGTCGCCGGATAAATCCGACGACGCCTTCCCCATCCCAGAGGAGTGGCGACCCAACCAGGATCACTGCGATAAGGCAGCGGCTCTCCACCTCGACGTCGTGCACGAGTACAACCGTTTCCGCGAGCACGCGGAGCGCAAGCACCGACGTCTGAAGAACTGGAATGCCGGGTTCACTAACTGGCTCAGAAAGCAAGCCGAGTTCGCGCAGGAGCGGCGGGGATCTCAGCCCGTTCGTCGTGCGCCAGCAGTACAGGACAACCTCGCTCGCCTCGCTCAGCTTGAGGCCGAAGAGCAATCACACCACCAGCAAGGAATTGAGAAATGAAGAAATCTGAGGTCCTGAAGATCCTCACGATCGCATCAGCGTTCGATAGCCGGCGTCCTACCGACGAGCAGATCGAGGCGTGGTTCTCCGTGATCGGAGACCTACCGTTCCGTGAAGCGGAGATCGCCGTCCGAGAGCACTTCCGCACTTCGCGTGAGTACTTCATGCCGGTGCATGTCATCGAGGGCGTCCAGGCCGTGCTCGCCGAGCAGGCGTGGGAGCCACCGGCACTCACCCCCGAAGAACAGCAGTTGTGCGCGGCAGCCGGCGTCCCTGCTGAGGAGTTCGTCGAACGGCGTGACGACTCGGAGTGGATCACGCACCTGCGCTCGAAGTGGATGGGGATCGAATCGTGAATGACTACGACCCCACGACCGAGGATCCCTGGGGCCCTCAACCCTCGGGGCAGGAGCGGACCGCGCCGCACGATCACGTGGCGGAGCAGTCGGTGCTCGGGTCGATGATGCTCTCGGCGCGCGCGCTCGCTGAGGTGTCCGACATGCTCGCCGGCCGGGACTTCTACGAGCCCGCACACGAGACCATCTTCGAAGCCGCCCGGGCGGTCGCCGCGGCGGGTAGCCCGGTGGATCAGATCACGGTGGGCGACGAACTTGCGCGCACCGGCAAGGCCTCCGAGATCCCTCAAGGTGCCGGCTACGTGCACGAGCTGGTGTCGATCGTGCCAACGGCGTCGAACGCGGCGTTCTACGCGGAGATCGTTCGCGAGAAGGCCGTGCATCGGCGCCTGATCGAGTTCGGCGAGAAGACCGCGCGCGCCGGCTACCTCGGTGAAGGTGACCCGAGCGATCAGATCGAGACGCTGCGCGCGGAGATGGAAGGACTGCTCGGTGAGCGGACCGTATCGATCAACCCGATCTCGATGTCGTGGGATTCGTACACGGCGAAGCTCGCGGCACCCCCGACCTATGTGCCGACGCCGTGGCACGAGATCAACGATCTGATCGGCGGCCTGAGTCCGGGCGGCCTGTACATCGTCGGCGCTCGTCCTGGTGGCGGCAAGTCGAACGTCGGCTTACAGCTTGCCGCGGAGCTCGCCGAGCGCGGACCGGTCGCCTATTCGGCGTTGGAGATGAGCTCGGAGCAGATGCTCGAGCGTCTGATCGCGCAGCGCGGGCAGATCCCGATGTCTTCACTAACCAGGCACGACCTCTCCGCGGGGGACGCCGCACAACTCGGTCTCGTGCGTCCCCAGATCGAACGGCTCCCCTTGTTCGTCGACGACCGCTCGGGCGTGACCGTGCAGCAGGTGAAGGCATTCGCCCGTGGCGTCGCTCGGAAGGGGGAGATCGCGGGCGTGGTGATCGACTACCTGCAGTTGATCTCGTCGCACGACAAGCGCATGAAGATCCACGAGGTCGTCGGCGAGATCGCCCGCCAGTTGAAGGTGCTCGCCCGCGAGCTGGACTGCCCGGTGATCGCGCTCGCCCAGCTCAATCGCGATTCCGTGCAGGTGAAGGGCCCGAAGGCGCAGCAGACGCAGCGTCCGCCGACCCTCGCGGATCTGTCGAAGTCGGATGACATCGGTCAGCACGCCGACGTCGTCCTGATGCTGCAGCGGAAGCTCGAGGCCGATGGGGAGCCCGGGGACGTGCTGGAGATGTACGTGGCGAAGAACCGTCACGGCCGTGTTGGACGCCGGCGACTGCGCTGGGAGGGCCGCTTCGCGCGGGTCACCTCTCAGCCGCTCGGCTTGTACTGAGGAAGGAACGAATCATGGCGATTCAGGAAACGATCACGGTCGAGTTGGCCGAGGTCACCGTCGACGACGACTACCGCGTCGAGCTCACGCAGTTGCGCAAGGTGCAGGACTACTCCCCTGAGCAGGCGCGCGATCTCGCGAACGATCTCGTGAACGCGGCGGACAACGCCGAGCGGATGCTCGCCGAGCATGTCGCTGAGCGGCGCGACCGAATGACGTCGGCGGCGCCGCGCACGGTCACCGGGGAGGTCGTGCTGTGAAGGCGTCGGACCGCACCTGCATGCTCAGCTACCGGAACGGCGAAGGCTACTGCGGCCGCACCTCCTCACCGATCGTCACAGCCGGGTCGACGTGCGAGGACTGTCACGCGGCGTTCCGTGCCGACCAGCGGGCGGAGAAGGCAGCTTTGGACGCCCGGTTTGAAGGCGGCACACGATGAGCATCCTCACGCTCGGTTCGCTGTGCTCGGGATACGGGGGTCTCGACATCGCCGCGGAGCAGCTGCTGGACGCGCGCACGATCTGGTGCGCCGAGTTCGAGGACGCCCCCTCACGGGTGCTCGAGGCACGCTTCCCGGACGTGCCGAACGTGCATGACGTGAAGCGCATCCCGTGGTGGATCATGGCTCCGATCGACGTGATGACGGCCGGCTACCCGTGCCAACCGTTCAGCCTCGCCGGTGCTCGCAAGGGCGAGGACGACGAGCGGCACCTGTGGCCGTCGATCGCGGAGGGGATCCGCATCATGCGCCCCCGCCATGTGCTCCTCGAGAACGTCCGCGGTCACCTGAGCCTCGGCTTCGACCAGGTGCTCCACGACCTCAACGCGCTCGGCTACGCGGTGGTGTGGCGGATCCTCGCCGCGTCCGCGGTCGGCGCCTGCCATCGGCGCGAGCGACTCTGGATATACGCGCAGCCGGCCAAGCACGTCAAGCCCGGGGTGTCGCCGGTGCTCGCGGTCGCAGGCCCGGAGGGGTGGCTGGACGCGGAGGAGGATCTCTTCGGCGACCGGCTCCCGTGGTCGGGGAAGCTCCCGCCCGCAGGTGTCATGCACTCGGGCGAGATCCGAGCCATCTCGATGCCGCAACCCGCCGTGGAGGGTCCGCTGTTCCCGACCCCGAATGCTCAGGTCTCGAACGACGGAGAGGGCCCGGAGACCTGGCTTGCTCGCCGCGAGAAGGTGAAGGCGCGGGGCATCAACGGGAACGGGATGGGGATGCCGCTCTCGATCGCCGTGCAGCTGCTCCCGACGACCACCGCAGCAGACGCGCACTCGTCGGGTGGCTCCTGCGAAGCGAACACGACGCTCACGGCTGCGATCGGGCGCACCGATTTCGGAACGAAGCCGAACGAGCGACTGTTGCCGACGCCGAAGACTACGGACAGCCACCATTCGTCTCCCGCTGACGCGAACCGTCGCGCCCCGGGCATGCGCGCGATCGCGGCGCTGCTTCCGACGCCGGATGCCTACCAGGGCAGCCGTGGCGGATCGCAGGATCCCGAGAAGCGGAGAGCGGGCGGGCACACGGTTTCTCTCGCGGACGTGCTTGAGAAAGGTGCGGACCTGTTGCCGACCCCGCGCTCAAGCGATGCATCACATGGAGGCCCGAATCAGCGCGACTCGCGAGGCGGCCTCACCATCAGCAGCGCGGTGCAGCCGGCGCGCTGGGGCAAGTACGCGGCCGCGATCGACCGCCACACCCTGATACTCGGCCGCGACGCTCCTGCCCCAACGCAGCCGAACTCGAAGGGCAACCCGGAACTCGCGGCCCCGTTCGAGGAGTGGATGATGTGCCTCCCCGCCGGCTGGGTCACCGACCCGACCCTCTGGTCGCACCTCACCCCACGGAAGGCGCGTGAGGCGCAGCTGAAGATGCTCGGCAACGGGGTCGTCTGGGTCTGCGCGCTCGCCGCATACCGCAGCCTCGCCACGGTGGCCGCGCCGACACGGGAGGCAGTGGCCGCATGACTCTCACCCCGCTTGAGTTCGAAGCTCTCGCCCGTCTCGGGGTGTCTGCTCGGGCTCTCGAAACCCACGACCAGGCCTATGCGGTGAAGACCGCGACCGAAAGGAAAGACGATGACCACTGAACGAACCGACCACGCCGCCGAGGCGCTGCGCGTATTGCAGCTTCCCACGTCGATCGAAGATGCGACGGAGGCCAACGCCCTGGCTTACGCCCAGGTCCACGCGACGCTCGCTCTCGTGGAACAGCAGCGCATCCAGAACCTCATCGCGCTATGCGGGAGCGAGGTCGAAGTGAATATGCTCGGCCGATCGGTCTCCTTCCTGGCGCTCGGCGTACAGGAGAAGGTGGGGACACCCGAGAACGGGTTCATCCGCCGGCACCTCAACCCCGACATCGGGGCGGCTCTCGGTATCGAGGAGGTGCAGTCGTGACTGTCTCAAGCCACGGTGCGGGTGACGCGCACCACGAGCAATCCCACGGCGACGACCAGTTCGAGGTAGGCGAACACGAGCCCCACGATCCCGGCCCACAGCAGGGATCCGCGACGGCGGGCGGCTCGATGTCCGATCGCGACCGCGATGATCCCTACCCCGATGCAGATGAGGTAGTCGACGGGGCCGCCGGGCAGCGCGAACAGGACCACGTGGGCGAGGACCCCTGCGGCGAGGGCCGCGAGGTGAAGGCCGCGATGGTCGGTTGTGGCGGTCAATGCAGGCGGCCCGACTCTCGCTGCTCCTCAGAGTGCGCGCGAAGAGCCGAGAGGACTGCGGTCCGGATGACGGCGTACAGGAGGAGCCAGAAGAACAGGAATCCGAGGATCGCTGCGGCGATCTGTATGACGAGCAAGAGCTGCATGTTGTCCATGCGCACAGACTACCGAGAGGCGAGACCATGACCCCCACCCCTGATACCCCGAACCCCACCCCGGAGGAGAGGGCTGACGAAGCGATTGCGCGGATCGTCGCCGACGCAATGGACGACTCCTGGCAGGACGACGAGGAGTATGCTCACGCGCCCGACGAGATCGTTCGACGCCTCCGCGAGGCAGGCAAGCTCGTGGCCGCTCCCACCGAGAATGTCCGTGATCCCGAGATGACGGACGATTCGTCCCCGAGTCTGTCTGGGATTCCCACCGAGGAGCAGATCGAACGGGCGCACGCGATCAATGGCGTTCGCGAGATGGAGCGAGCGTTCGTCACGAGCGAGTGGGGCACGGTTGTGCGCAAGCTCGACGTGATCGAGATGCTGCGCGGCCTCCCGGCTACTGGTCTCGCTCTGGGGCGGGTAAGCACACACGATCGCGAGATCTCGAGCAACACAAACAAGTCACGGCGGCCCTCACCGCGTGATTGCGATGAAAGCCGCCGTGATGAACAGGCTAGTTGACGGAGAGAACTTAGCGCTCGAGATGTGCGCCGGGTACGGGGTAGTTGTGCAGGTTGATGCGACCGTGATGAAGACCCGAGCAGAGCTCAGTGAGTACGCCTACCAAGCTGTGGACGGCATCCGCGAGCTCCTTGACGGCAGGAGTAGCGCTCTCAGCTTCGGCGGCGCGGGTGGCAAGGGTCCCCGCCAGAGAGACGTGTTCGTAGTCGATCGACACCACGCGGTTCGGGTCATTCGCAAGCGAAACGGCAGGGGATTCAAGTCCTATCTCAAGATATGTCATATCCGAACCATACCCGGGAGAAGGCGATGAACACCACTGAGCGCACCTGGTCTGAGCATTTTGCCTGGCACCTCCGCCAGGCCCCGTTCCAGCTCCTGCACATGCGCGAACTCGCCGAAACGACGGTCGGGGCCCAGGACACCGCCGCGGTGAAAGTCGCCGGCGGCTCCGAGCAGGCACGCCTCCCCTACCGGGTGGATCCCGCCGACGACGCCGACCTCCTCTACGCCACCCTCATCATCTTCGGACGGGAGGTCGCGGAGAAGGTCGGAGGGGCCTCACCCCGGCCGCTACGCGAGCGCATGTGGCGGGGACGGAACGAACCCCAGGGGCTCCCCCTCTGCCGCCCTGACGAGGCGTTCGCGCTCTCCACCGAGATCATCACCTGGCTCCTCGCGTGCACCCACCAGATCGCCCACGACGGGACGTTGAACTCGGCGCCGGACGACCTCATTGACGTCATCCGCGACATGCGCCGCCGCTACCCGAGAGCCGAACCCAGGTTCAAGGCCTACCGGCCTCGACCCTGCCCCACCTGCGGAGAACGCACCGTCCTCCCCATCTGGGATGCGGACGGGCTCACCGGCGCGAGGTGCGACACCTGCGGGCAGGCCTGGGAGAAGAAACCCGCATGACCCAAGACCGCCCCTGGTACACATACCGGCAAGCCGCCAAGCGCACCGGGAAACACGTCCAGACGATGAAGAAGTGGCGGCAGCGCTCGTCCACTGGATGGTCGTGGGATGACCAGGGGCGCCGCGTAGTCGAACACCACGCTCTCCTCGCTTACTGGCGGGGCTGCATCGAGCGCGACAACCGCAACCGAGGCATCACCCAGGACGTTCCACTGTTCGCCGACGACTTCTTCGAAACCGAGGATACGACGGGCGACACGCCGTGAGACCGAACATTTCACACCCGAAGGGGGTACCGCTTAACTTAAGTATCGAGCAAGTGGGCCGGAACGCGACGAATCGTCGAGTCACCGGCCCTTTCTCATTCCTTCCGGTCGCGGTGTGCACGGGCAAGGGATCCCATAGCCCGTGCACATCGTCGGATCTGTAACTAATTCATCACAGAATCCAACATGTGTGAATTGGGGCGTGACGGGGTCTGGCATGCTTCATCCATGACTTTCCCTCAGAATCCCGAACCTCCCGCACAGCCTCCCGCAACACAGCAGTACGCGCCCCCGCAGCAGCAGCCCGCCGCGCCGCGTCGACCGAACGGCCTCGCACTCACCGCCCTGATCGTAGGCATCGTCGCCTTCCTCCTCGGCCTCGTTCCCGTGCTGGGCATCATCCTCGGCCTCGTTGGCCTCGGGTTCGGCATCTTCGCACTTGTCAAGAAGCAGCCCAAGGGTCTCGCGCTCACCGGCACGATCCTCGCCGGATGCGCCATCATCGCATCTATCGCCACCACAGCAGGCATGAACGCTATGTTCAGCTCTCTCCCCGAGACCACCACGAAAGCGGCGGAGGAGATCAAAGCGCCGGCACCCGAAGATGCCGATGAGCCCGCCGAAGAAGCCGCGCCAGAACCCACCGAGGAACCGGAGCCCGAAGCCGAGCCCGAAGCGGAACCCAAGGAGCGACTCACCCTCGACGAAGGATGGGAAGTCGGCACCGACGATTTCGGCGTCTCCACAATTGTTAGAGGGTACGTCTCCAACAACAGCGACAAAGCGGTAACGAACTACATTCAGATCACCTTCGACACCTTGGACGCAGCAGGAGCAAACCTCGGCACCTGCATAGCCAACACGAACACCATCGACGCCAACGGCAAGTGGAAGTTCGAGGCATACTGCTTCGACACGACCGGCGACATCGCAGACGTCAGGTTCAAGGAGATCACAGGCTTCTGATCGCCAAACGCTGTCTCACCACCATCTGAGCCCCGGAGCCTCACGGCCTCGGGGCTCAGTCATTCCCTCAGGACAATCGCCGCGCGACGCACGAGTCCGCGGGACTTCGGCATTCTCAAATCACATTCGAGGAGGACGCCTTGGCCAAGAGCGCGGGACGTCCCGATCCGAAACGCGCACTTCTGCGCAAGCTGCACGCGCAGGAGAAGTCGGTGCGTGAGATCGCGGAGGCGCTCGGCATCTCGAAATCGACGGTGTCGCGGTGGGCGAAGGAGGATGGCCTCGCGTTCGACCGGGCACGCACGGCGCAGGCGGTGGCCGCGCACGCGATCGATCTGGCGGCGGGTCGTCAGCGTCTCGCGGAGAAGATGCTGCACCGTGCTGAGCAGTTGCTCGACAGTCTCGACGGCACGTACCTCGTGTACTCGTTCGGTGGCCGTGACAACACGTACTCAGAGCACACGCTCGACAAGCCTCCGGTCGAGGTGATCCGTAACGCGGTGACGACGGCGGGTATCACGTTCGACAAGCTGACGCGGATCGTGGAGAAGGATCCTGACGTGTCGGGTGCGCAGTCGGTGGTGCAGTCGCTCGAGGCCGGGATCCTCGCCGCCGCGGAGGTACTACGTCAGCCGGAAATCCCAACTCAAGGAGACGAAGAAGCATGACCAGCACGACCAACCCGACAGCGGCGATCCACGAACTCGTCGACGTGCTCACCGAGCAGCGGAACGAAGCTCAGCGCCAAGCCCTCATGCACGAGGACCGCGCCGAGGCTGACCGCCTCCTCGCCCTCGTGCGCCGGGTCTCCGAGACCGACCAAGCGCGACTCACGCACGGCATCATGCTCGTCCCCGGCGAGCAGTACGCGAAGCTCCGCGACGCTCACGACAACGCCGATCGAGTCCGTGGCGACCTGAACGAGGCACGCAGTGAGCGCGACTGGTGGCGTGACGAAGCCCGTAGCGCGGCAATACGGCCAGGCGTGACAGCCAGCTTCGAGCGCAAACCTCGGAACCTGCGCGGCGAACAGCTCCTCGACCTCATCGAAACCATCAAGGAGACCGGCGGCACCGTCGAGGTCCACGGTGTGAAGATTCAGCGTTGCGACGAGCGAGGCCAGACCTACTGACCTGATCGAGGGAGGCCGCGTTGGACGCTCTGACCGGCCTCACCTCGATCATGTCGAGAGCACAACTCCTCTCGGTCGCTGACTGCACGAGCGCGAAGATCGCGCTTTGGTCTGGCGCGGTGCGCTCCGGGAAGACGTTCATCTCGCTGTTCGCGTTCCTCTTCGCCGTGCTGCGCGCACCCCGCACGGGCGTGATCATCATCGTGGGCCGTACGCTCGACACGATCAACGGCAACCTCATGTCGCTGCTCACGAACCCCGAAATCTTCGGCCCCCTCGTGAAGTACGTGAAGTACACGCCCGGCGCGAAGACGGCGACGATCCTCGGCCGCACCGTCCACCTCTACGGCGCCAACGACGCCAGCAGCGAGACGAAGATCCGCGGCCTCACCGTAAGCCTCGCCTACGTCGACGAGGCAACGATCATCCCGGAAGCGTTCTGGGACATGCTCGTCACCCGCCTCAGCGTCGACGGCGCCAGACTCCTCGCGACCACCAACCCGGGTTCGAAGTCGCACTGGCTGCGGAAGAACTGGATCCTCCAGGCCAAGGCCAAGAGCTTGATCCACTTCGCGTTCACGATGGACGACAACCCGTCGCTCTCGGACCAGTTCAAGGCCGAGATGAAGGCGTCCTATGCCGGCGTCTTCTACCAGCGCTTCATTCAAGGGCTGTGGACGAACGCCGAGGGCGCCGTCTACTCGATGTGGAACGAGGACCGGCACCTCATCAAGCACGCCGACCTCCCACCCATCGCCCGCACGCTAGCGGTCGGCATGGACTACGGCACCACCAACCCCACCGTCGCGATCCTCCTCGGCCTCACCGACGAAGAGAGGCCCCGTCTCGTCGTCATCGACGAATGGCACTATAGCGCAGCCGAGCACCACGGCGAGACGCTCCCCGACATCGAGCTCAGCAGGCTCTTCCGGGAATGGCTCGCGAAGGACCACGGCACCGACCAGGCCTACGTGCCGCCGCCCGAGTTCGTGTTCCTAGACCCCTCAGCCGCCTCCATGCGATCGCAACTCCACCACGACGGCACGACCCCGTGGGCGGCGAAGAACGACGTCCTCAAGGGCATCCAGACCATCGGCTCGCTGCTCGCCCAGGGGAAGCTGCTCGTCACCGACCGGTGCAAGCTCTTCCTCGCCGAGGTCACTGAGTACGAGTGGGACGCGAAAGCCGCCGAGGAAGGCAAGGACGAGGTCGTGAAGCGTGATGATCACGCGATGGATGCTGCCCGGTACGCGGTGCAGTCGACCGTTGGGCAGTGGCATTACGAGGTCTACGGGCTAGCTGCCTAGCGGTTGCCAAGTGTCGGGAGACCGCCAGAGGATGCCCACACACTGCGCCTCTTCTTTGCGGCCTGCTTCTTCTTACGATCAGTCGGCCGGCTCCCAGCCTTGCACCAGCGTCCGTTGCTCGCCCACTGGTGAGCAAGAAGACGACCGTCTTCGAGCTCTCGGACCTTCTGCTTGCAATTGGGGCATTCCACATAGTTCTGCGGGAGAGACGGCTTCTTCTTGCCCGAACTCTTCTTCTTCGGCGCGGCCGACACCTTGCCGAACCGCCACTCGTTCGATAGCGGGTACAGCTTCACCTTCTTCGCCATGCCAAGACCTTACCGGGAGGTACCCACAATGCCGATGCCTGCCGCGAACACTCCCTGGCCTCCGAAGGCGTGGGCCGACGCCTACGCCCAGTACGCGGAGAACGACGCCTGGCTCACGGGTGATACGAAGACCCTGCAGCAGATCTACCGCGCTGACCAGGGCCAGGCAACGCATACCCGAGGCGGGCAGCCGTACAAGGGCGGTCTCGTCGGTGCCGCGTCGCGTTTCATGTGGGGGCGCCCGGTCCCCCCGAACGATCACCGCACCCGCGTGCATCTCCCCCTCCCTGCGGATCTTGCGACGCTCGCCTCGGACCTGCAGTACTCGGATCCGCCGGTCACCGCATTCGCTGACGGGCAGGAGAAGACCCCCGAGGTCGCGCAGACCCGCCTCGACGACATCCTCAACGGCGATCAGCATCACGCGATGCTCAACAGCATGGGCGAGATCAAATCCGCGCTCGGTGCGACGGTCATCATCCCCCGGTGGGATACCGATCTCGAAGACCGTGTGTGGCTCGACTACGCCGCCGCCGACACTGTCATCCCGACGTTCCGGCACGGACGCCTCGTCGAGGTCACGCTCTGGTCTGAGTGGGTCGAAGGGCATGTGTACTGGCGGCATCTCGAGCACCACTCGCTCGGCAGCATCGAGCACGCCCTGTTCCGCGGGTCGCCGACGTCGCTCGGCCGCCAGCAGAGCCTCGAGTCACGTCCCGAGACCGCATCGTATGCGGCACTCGCGAAGACCACGACCGGCGGACGCCCCAGCGCTGCCTCGTTCGACGGTCTCACGCTCCGCATCGAGACCCAGATCGATCGGCTCACCGCCGGCTATCTGCCGAACGCTCCCGCGCTCGCGTGGCGCAAGGAGGCCGCGCTCAAGGACGCCGGACGCTCGGACTTCAACCAGCTCCCGCCCCTGTTCGATAACGCCGACGAGACGTGGTCGTCGTGGATGCGTGACCTCAAGCTCGGCGCCGGCAAGATCATCGTCCCTGAGGCCTACCTGCGCACCAACGGCCCCGGTGCTGGCGCATCGTTCGACCTCTTCCAGGAGATGTTCGTCGGGCTCAAGCTCGCAGGCGACTCAGAGAAGGCGGAACTCACCCCGCAGCAGTTCGCCATCCGCGTGCAGGAACACTCGGACACCCTCGACAAGGTGATGCTGCAGATTCTCCACAAAGCGGGCTTCTCCCCGTCGGCGTGGGGTCTCGGCGACAAGAGCGGCAACCAGGCCACCGCGACGGAGATCCAGCAGCGGGAACGTCGCACGGAGACGTCCAGGTCGAAGAAGAACCTCTACGACCGCATGGTGCTATCCCGTATGGGCTCCGTGGCGCTCGAGATTGACGGGATCCTGTTCCCTGGCAAGGGCGGCGGCCGATACGACCTCAACGTGGTGTTCCCGGACATCTCTCGCACCGACCCGAAGGTCGAGGCCGAAACGATCGGGCTACTCAAGGTCGCGGACGCGATCAGCACAGAGACCGCGGTGCGGCGCGCGAACCCCGACTGGGAGGACGACGCGATCACCGAGGAGGTGGCGCGCATCCAGAAGGTGAAGGACTCGCAGCAACCGCCGGATCCGTTCAACATCGACCGCGTCGACGAACGCGAAGGGCCAGAGGAGTAGACCGTGGAAGCGAAGCTGTACCGCAAGAAGCCCGTCCTGATCGAGGCCATGATCCTCACCCGTGAGAACGTCGATGCCGTCGCGCGATGGTGTGGCGGCCGGGTCATCCGAGAGGAGAAGGCCAGCGATCCCACCGATGTCTACGTCGCTCTCGACATACCCACGCTCGAGGGCACCATGCGCGCCCAGACCGTCGACCCATCGGGGCGCTATCCACACGGCGATGCGGTGATCAGGGGCGTGCAGGGCGAGTTCTACCCGTGCAAGCCCGACATCTTCGCCGACACCTACGACGTCGTCACCGAGTAACGAGAGGGGGTCGCCATGGTCGAGCAGTGGCCCGGCGACTCCCCCGCCGCGTGGATCGACGACATCGGCCACGCGATCGCCGAACGCTACCGCCGGATCGAGGACGCTCTCAGGGATCGCCTCGAACATCTCGCGGACCAGCACATCGCCACGCCCGCCGACCTCGCTGCACGGCACCGGGCAATCCGGGAGCTGCGCGAGCAGGCCGAGCAACTGGTGCACACCGTCAACCCCGACGACCTCGCACGGTGGGCGACCGAGCAGGCCGCGATGGGAGCGTCGGCGGAGATCTCCCGGGTACTGCTCGACTTCCCCTCCTACGCGCCCGGTGGGGTCTCAGCGCTCACCGCCGGCGGCGCCTACGCCGTCGCCGCAGTAGAGTTCGACCTTCGCGACGCACTCCGGGCGCTGAACGCGCGGATCCTGCGCGCCCCGGCCGACGCCTACCAGGCGATGACGTCAAAGCACGTGGGCTCCCTGCTCGCCGGCATGACCACGAGCCGCGCGCTGCATCGGCGGATCCTCGACGAGTACCTCGCCGACGGCATCACCGGGTTCATCGACAAGTCCGGGCGCCGGTGGACGATCGGCGCCTACTCCGAAATGGCCACCAGGAGCGCCGCAGCGCGTGCCTGGCGAGACCAGAGCGTCGCCAGCATGTCGGCGGCCGGGATCACGACGTTCACGCCCGTGATCGGATCGTCAGCATGCTCGAAGTGCGGTGCATGGCAGGGCAAGATCGTCACCGACGGCGGCCCCACCGGAACGATCACCGTCCCGCACGCGATCACCGCTGTGCCGACCGAGATCCACGTCGACGCCACCCTCGACGAGATGCGCGCTGCCGGGTGGGGACACCCCAACTGCAGGTGCACCCTCGTGCCCGGCCTCCCTGGCGGCCCGGATCCGACGCAGTACTCGACGCACGACCCGCAGAAGCAGGCCGACCGCGAGAAGCTCCGCGAACTCGAACGAGACGTGCGGCAGGCGAAGCGCGACGGCGACCCCAACGAGATCGGTGAAGCTCAAGCGAACCTGCGCCGGCACATCGACGAGACCGGTCTGATCCGCCGCGAGTACCGCGAGCAGCTCGACTTCGCAGACGGCGGCACCAGTAACCCGCGCGGACGCACCGCCCCCACGCCACCGTCCATACCTCGCGAAGAGCAGTCTTGGGAGCAGCGGCAGCGACGGCTCGGATTCCAGACCGGGCCCGGGTGGGAACTCGAACCGCATGAGGTCGAGTTCTTCGAACGGTTCACCGACGCTGGCAACGACGTACGGCTGATCCGCCGCAGCTTCACCGGGAAGCCGACGAACGACTTCCGGTGGCTCACCTTGGACGGTCTCGAGATCGAGATGAAGAGCACCAAGAACCGCGCGAAGACGATCCGGGAACGGATCTCAGACGCAGTGCGCAGCGCCTGGGAGAACCACCGCTTCGCGAAGGAGCACTTCCTCATCGACCTTGGCGAGCACGTCGCAGACGATCGGCTCCTCGCACAGCTCGCCCGCTACAACGACGGACGCACACCGGAACGGCAGATCCGTCGGCTCTGGGTGTTCAGCCGCGGCGAGCTGGTCGAAGTTTCCCTGAACACAAAGAAGTAGGGGCTATCCCGCACTTTCTCTTGGAGCTGTGCTCTCGCGCGGGGACCCCTACAGCCACCAGTGTACGCCGATCCCGGCGTCTTCACCATGCCCGCACTCAGGGCTTCACCAGATGCCGAGGAGGCACGACCCATGTTTCACCCCACGACTCGACGCCAGGGCGACCCCGTGCAGTGCGGTTGGTCGATCGGCCGGGCCCCGCTCAGGCTGCGCGGTATCCGCTTCGTCGACGGCGAGCAGGGAGGCGCTCCCGCGGCGCCCCCGGCTGGTGGCCAGGCGCCCGCAGGCGGCGAGAACCCGCCCGCCCCGAACCCGGCACAGCTCGCAGCGTTCTACGCCGCGCAGAACGGCGGCCAGGCTCCCCCGGCGGCACCGGCACCGCAGGCACCCGCGGCCCCGCAGGTGCAGCAGCTCCAAGACTTCACGCCCGAGCAGGTCAAGCAACTCATGGGCCATGCCAACGACGCCGCTCGGGATGCCGCAGCCGCTCAGGAAGCCCTCGCAGCGATGCAGCAGGAACGCGACGACGCCCAGGCCCAGCTCGCGCAGTACCAGCGTGAGAGCGCCGTACGCACGGCCGCGGGGACCGCCGCGAATGCGGACCTCCTCCTCGACAGCGCGAAGTTCCAGGCCGCCGTGAAGGACGTCGACCTCACCGACGGCGCTGCGCTCACTGCCGCCGTGGCCGCGTTCGTGAAGGACAACCCGGCCTACGCCGCGGCCCCGACCCTCCCCAACACTTCCGGCGGAACCCCCGCCGGTAGCTCGACCACCAAGCCCAACACGCTCGAGGGCGCCATCGCGGCGCGCCTCGGCGGCTAACACCTGAAAGGAGCACCACAGCATGGCTGTTTCGCTCGCAGAATCCAAGAACAACACCACCGACGACGTCGATGTCGAGGCGATCGACGAGTTCCGCAAGACCGGTGTCATCCCCGATAGCCTGATCTTCGACGACGTCGTCAACCCGGCCGGCGGCGGCGACACCCTCGCTTACGGGTACCGGCGCCTCAACACCCAGGCGACCGCCGCGACCCGTGAGATCAACACGGAGTACACCGACCAGAACGTCACCACCACTCGCCATACGGTCGACCTGGCCGTCATGGGTGGCTCGTTCTCCGTGGACCGTGTGACCGCGAAGCTCGGCCCCCAGGCGTCGGGCAACATCGCGCTCAACATGCGGCAGAAGATCAAGTCCACCAACGCGAAGTTCGCTGACCTCGTCATCAACGGCGACACCGCGACCGACGCGAACGGGTTCGACGGTCTCGACAAGGCCCTCGTGGGCTCCTCCACGGAGTTCCGCGCCGGCCAGGTCACCGACTGGCGCGACTTCGACACCGACACCCGCGCGGAGCACAAGGCGCTCGACGTCATCGACGAGTTCCTGTCCCTCCTCGACGGCACCCCGACGATCCTCGTCGGCAACGCCAAGGTCCTCTCCCGCGTCCGCGCCGCTGCGCGCCGCGCGGGCATGTACACCAAGGACCCCGTCGAGGGCCTGGTGGGTGCGAACGGTCGCCCGATCGAGCGCGAGAGCTACGGCGGGATCCTGTTCGGCGACGCCGGCGCGAAGGCAGGCACGAACGACGCGATCGTCCCGATCGTGACCCGCACCGTCGCGACCGTGTCGACCACGGGCCTCACCGACCTGTACGCCTACCGAGTCGGCCTCGACGGCTTCCACGGCGTCTCCACCATCGGGGGCCAGATCGTGCAGACCTGGCTCCCCGACTTCACCAACGCCGGGGCTGTGAAGCGCGGCGAGGTGGAGCTCGGCCCGGTCGCGGTCGCACTCAAGGCCACCAAGGCCGCCGCGGTGTTCCGCAACATCCGCGTCCAGTAACCCCAGGGCGTGGGGGCCGCACACGAGCGGTGCGGCCCCCCACGCGCACGAACCACCCCAAGAAGGAGGCCAGACCCATGGCACCCCACATTCAGACGCCCGTGAAGGGCTTCACCGGAACTGTCGTCGGCGTCGATTTCAAGGACGGCATCGGCGAGACTGACGACGAAGCCGCGCTCGCCTACTTCGAGCGGCAGGGCTACGACGTGACCCCGCACTGCCCGCCCGGCTGCAAGACCCCGCCGGCGGACGGCGACAAGGGCAAGGAGCCGTCGCCGAAGGAGAAGCTGCAGGCCGAGGCCAAGGCGCTCGGACTCGACGACTCCGGCAAGATCGACGACCTCAAGGCCCGCATCGCCGAGCACAAGGCCGCCGCCGAGCAGGGTGACGGCAAGACCCCGCCGGCGGACGGCGACAAGGGCAAGGAGCCGGCCTGATGACGGTCTTCCGTGATCCCCGCGCCCCCGCCGGCCGCGTTGTGCTCGGCGGGCACGAGTTCATCGACGGCGTGACCGCCGACATCGACCCCTCGGCCGGCGTCCGTCGCCTGTTCAAGGGCGCGGGCGTCATCGAGGAACCCGCACCAGCGGCGACCGAAGCCCCGCAGCTGTCCCCGAAGGAGGCGCTGCAGGTAGAAGCCGCCTCTCTCGGGCTCGACACCGACGGCACGAAGGCCGAGATCCAGGCTCGCATCGACGAGCACCGTACGGCGCTGGCCGCCGACGACACCGAGGAGTGAGAGATGAGCCGCACCTACGCCACTGAAGCTGAGTACGCCGACTGGCTGGGCGAGGAAACCCCGCCCGCGGGTGCGGCTCGTCTCCTCCGCGACGCTTCCCTCGAGGTCGACGAGATGCTCATCACCGCGGTCTACCGCGTCGACCACGACGGCAACCCGATCGAGCCGAAGGTGATCGCCGCACTGCGCGACGCCACCTGCGCTCAGGCCGAGCATCGTGACGAACACGGCGACGAGGTCACCGTCATGGAGGGCGGCGAAGCCGCCTCCCTCGGCCCGCTCAGCTTCGGCGGCACCGGCGCACGCTCGAGCGGCGCGGCCGGCGTCCCGCAGTACGCGCCGAAGGCGTACCGGGTCCTCCGGCTCGCGGGCCTCATCCCGGGGAGGGTCACCGATGGGTAGGCGGATCCCCGGGAAACTGCTCCCGCACCGGCGCCTCGTCGTCGTCGAACCGTACCTCGGCGGTGGCGCGGACGGGCGTAGCTACGGCGCCCCGGTGACGATCCGGCGCGCGCTCATCATCGACTCGGACGAGCTCGTGCGCGACCAGTACGACGTCGAAGTCATCGCATCCACCACCGTCTACCTCGAACGTGCTGAGCTCGCCGAGATTCCCACCCCGGAAACCCGGGTCACCGTGCGCGCCGGCACCGCCGACGAGCGCACCGTGCACGTCATCCGCTGCGACCGCTACGAGCACCCATCGATCGCCGACCTGCTGGAGGTGAGACTCAGATGAGTGGAGTATCTACCGAATGGAACGGCGACCTCGTGCAGGCCATGATCCAAGCCAACGCCCCCGAGGCGCTGAACCACGGCGCCGAGCTACTGCGCGGCTACTCACAGCCGCTCGCCCCGATCGACACCGGCATCCTCCGCGCTACCGGCCAGGTCACGCCGGCGACCGAGAGCAACCTCGAATCGCACGTCTCCTACGACACGGAGTACGCGGCCCGCCAGCACGAGGAACTCGACTGGCGCCACGACGAGGGCCAGGCAAAGTACCTCGAGCAGCCCCTCGAAGACCACCGTGACGAGATCACCCAAGCGATCGCGGCGCGCCTCGGAGAGGGGCTGCAGTGAACTACGAGCCCCGCAACTACACCGCCCGCCTCATGGTCGGCATCGCTCAACGCATCCACGGCGCCGGTCTCGCCGTCTACAACGCCGACGGCACCCCGTACGCGAAGGGTGTGCGCGGCATCTACTTCGACCACTCGCCAGCCGGGAAAGACGCGGAGTCGCAGCAGACCTGCGTCATCACCCCGTACATGCCGCAAGCGGGGATCCTCAACACGGAGCGCACCCGCATCCAGATCCGGGCCCGCCACATCGGTGTTGGCGCGCTCGCGGTGCGGGACTGGCTTGACGACCTCCGAGCGCTCTTCCCGGACCTCACCCCGACCGTGGTCGGCGGCCTCCAGTTCGACCGGATCCGGCAGCTCGGCTCCACCTCCTGGGGTGAACCGAACCAGACCGGCGCGTTGGAGACCACCCAGAACTTCGAGTTCCGCGGGAACCGCTACGCCTGAGCACCCCTTCAAGACCCTGAGCCCCTGGCACCTGCTGGGGGCTCTTCTCATTCCCAGAAAGGAGAAGCCCATGAGCTTCACCCCGCCCGCCCCTACGCAGGGCCTCAACGGCCAGTCCTACGAGTACCACTGCGACGTCGCCGCGATGCCCATCGCGCCGGCCGAGCCGACCTGGCTGACGGCACCGGACATCACCGGCCTGCAGCCCAACCCGTCCCCGAAGACCGCCGACGGCACCACCTACGCCAACCGCGGCCAGGACGACGTCAGCACCATCGGTGAGACGTTCACCGTCGTGTTCGACGCGAAGGCCGTGAAGAACAGCTCGGGTGAGGTGCAGCCGTTCATCTCGCTGCTCCTCGCTGCCGCGCAGTCGCACCTCAAGGGCGGCGACCCGACGAAGAAGGTCGTGAAGGTCCGCGTCTACCACGAGTGGATCGAAGAGCTCTCGTGGGAGTTCACCGCCGAGGTCAGCTTCCAGCGGAAGAACACCGGCAACGCCGACATCGAGTTCTTCACCTTCACGCTCACCTCGAAGGGTGACCGCGAGGTCGTCCCGAACCCGGCACTCGCCGAGGTCGAGGGCGACTAACCCAATCCCCTGTGGGGCGCGCCTGGTCGTGCCGCGCCCCACAGGACTCCCCTGCACGACCCACTGACACTCAAGGAGCACGACCATGCCCACCACCGCGAAAGAGCACCTCGGGAATCTCGTCATCGACTTCGGCGACGGCACCGACTACACCATCTACCCCGTACCGGGATCCATCGGCATCGAGATCCAGACCCTCCTCGTCGGCATCTCCCTCGGCACCACCATGCACGGGCAGGGCCCCGACCAGGTGCTCGCCGACACCGAGCGCCTCACTAAGCTCGCCCTCGGCATGCCCACCGAAGCGTCGAAGCGTCGCCGGAAGGCCCCCAACCGGGCCGAGCAGGCCGCACGGCAGCGTTTCACCGCGTTCGAGGGGCTCCGGCAGGCCCGACAGCAGATCGTCGCGCAGGCGGCGATTCTGTGGAACACCGGTGGCGGCGGCATCGAAGCCGTCGAAGACCTCCTCAACGAGGCGGGTGGTTACCCAAAAGCCCTCGGACGCGTGATGGACTCCTCCGGGCTGGGCGACAAGTACGCACTGCTGAGGACATGGCTCGATTCGGCGGCCGACACCTCGGCGACGGCTTCTACGAAGAGCCCGGATGGTGGCCCGAATACCTCCGCCTAGAACGCGAGACCGGCGGCGACGAGCACGGCATCGACTCCCGCGAGCTGTGGGCGCACGTACTCGAGCACTGGCGGCCGTGCGTGCTACCCGACCTGCAGCGCTTCTACCCCCGCCTGCCTGCTGACGACGAGCAGGCACTCCTCGCTCTCCCCTGGCGCAGCCTGCGGGAGGTGATCCTCTCCCTCTTCGGGATCCGCGACTCGATGACCGGCGCCACGTTCGCCCGTCTCCACCCGAAGGAGGGCTCGTGAACTTCGAAGTTGGCCGCCTCTCCGCGTCTCTCACCCTCGACGGGGTCCAGGAGTTCCACCGCGGACTCGACGACGCCGGGCGGAAGCTCAACGACACCGCCCAGAGAGGCTCGAGCTTCGGGCGCCTCGGCAGTGAAGCGTTCCGGCAGGTCGCCGGCGCCACCACCGGCCTCGTCACCGCCGCGGGCGCGTATCTCGCGATCCTCACCAAGACCGGCATCGCCTACAACTCCCTGCAGCAGAACAGCCGGGCCGCCCTCAAAGTGCTCCTCGGCGGCACCGAGCAGGCGAACGCCCAGATGGACAAGCTGGACGCGTTCGCCCGCAACAGCCCGTTCTCGAAGTCCGTTTTCATCCAGGCGCAGCAGCAGCTCATCGGCTTCGGCATGGAAGCCGGGAAAGTCATCCCCGCCCTCGACGCCATCCAGCAGGGCGTCGCCGCGATGGGCGGCTCGAACGAGCAGATCACCGAAGTGGTCAACATCCTCGCCAAGGTCCAGTCCACCGGCAAGTTCACCGCTGAGACCCTGAACGAGCTCGGCTACCGCGGCGTGGACGCGGCCACCCTCATGGGCGACGCCATGGGGAAGAGCGCCGCCCAGATCCGCGACGACATCTCGAAGGCTGCGATCGGCGGCTCTGAGGCAATCGACATTCTCGTCGGCGCCATGCAGGACCGCTTCGGTGGTGCGGCCGACGGGGTGAAGGAGCAGTGGTCGGGCGCGGTCGACCGCATCAAGGCCGCCCAGCGCGACCTCGGCGCGGTCATCGCTGAGCCGTTCGTGTCCGCGCAGGGCGGCGGCATGGCCGTCACATGGGGCAACCAGGTCGCCGACGTCCTCCGCGCGATCGAGAAGCAGGCCGTCCCCGTGATGGGGATCCTCACCCAGCGAGGCATGCCGTTCTTCGCGTCCCTCACCCAGGGACTCGATTCGGCGCGCGCGTCGATCCAGCGATGGGACGCGTCCTCGCTCGAGGTATCGCTCGACAAGCTCGCCGGCCATGCCCCCGGCATCGCCGCCCTGACCGGTGTCGTGCTCGCACTCGGGACGCAGGTGGGCCCCCTCGCGAGCGTCTTCAGTGTGCTGAACATCAGCGCGAACCCGGTGCTCGCGGCGTTCATCGGTCTCGCCGCTGCCTCGCCGGAGCTGCGCGACGCACTCGGCGGGCTCCTCGCCGCGGGGAAGCCGCTGCTGCCGCTCGTCGGGGATCTCGCACAGGTGCTCTCCGGCTCCCTGAACTCCGCTCTCCCGCTCGTGTCGAACGGCGTGGAGGTGCTGACCGGGGTGCTGACTCCTGTGCTCGGGGTGCTCGCGCAGATTCCTGCACCGGTGCTCGCCGGTGCTGCAGCGTTCCTCGTGCTGCAGCGCGGCCTCAAGATCGCCGAGGGCCCGCTCTCGACCGTGATCGGTCTGCTGCAGCAGTTCGGGCAGCGAGCCGCGGTGCAGGCCGCACTCGGAGAGACAAGCCGCGGCGTCGGCATGATCGCCACCGCTTCCATCGGGGCGCAGGGCGCCGTGAAGGGCCTCGGCACCGCCATGAAGGGCGCGTTCCTCTCGAACCCGATCGGCATCGCGCTCACTGCCGTCTCGACACTCGTCGGTGCTTGGGCGGTGGCGAACGCTGCCGCGCAGCAGAAGGTCGAGGAGCACAAGAACCGTGTGGCCTCGCTCAAGGACACCCTGAACGAGACCACGGGCGCGCTCACCGAGGCCTCCGAGGCGCAGGTGAAGGCGAACCTCGCCGAGACCGAAGCGAAGGATCTGGCCGACAAGATCGGCGTCTCCTACCGGGACGTTGAGCAGGCCGTCCTTGGCAACGGGGAAGCCTACGCCCGCGTCACTGCGGCTGTGAATAAGTACTCGGCGTCGATGACGACCGGAGACGCCAACCTCGATACCTGGAACGCGACGTTCATGGACGGGCAGGCCTCGGTGAAGAGCTTCACCGAGATCCTCGACGAGCACCGTTCCTCGGTCGAGGACGCACAGACGGCGAAGCGGGAAGCCATCCAAGCGGATCGCGAAGCCGCGGCAGCGATGTCGGATGCTGCACGGTCGAACCAGCGCTTCAACGAGGCGCTGCAGGTCGCCCGCGACATCACCCAGGACGCGGAGACTCGCGTGCGGGCGCTGAAACAAGCTCTCGACGAACTCCAGGGCGGGCAGATCGGTGCGGAGGAAGCTGCGAAGCGGCTCTCTGAGACTAACCTCACCCTTGCTGAAGGGCTCGCCCAGACCGACGAGGCCGGCTCGAAGCTCTGGCAGTCCACACTTGACGGGGCCGGCGCGATCGATGTCAACTCGCGCGCTGGCCTCGCCTTCGCCGACACGATGGGGCAAGCGCGGGATCGGATGCTCGATGCTGCGATGGCTGCCGCCGACCAGAAGCTGGCCCACAACGACGTTGAGGGCGCGATCAAGGCGGCAACTGACGCCGGCAACGGCTACATCGAGACGCTGCGTCAGACGATGTCGGAGGCGGACCTCACCGAGGCTCAGATCGACGGCCTCATCGGCACCTACCTCGACGTTCCCGACGTCGTCGCGACCGTACTCACGGACGACGGCACCGCCGACGAGACGACGAAGCGGGTGCTGCAGTTGCAGGCACAGATACTCGCGACGCCGGACAAGACGATCATCATCGACGAGCCCCAGTCGCCCGAGGTGATGAAGCGTCTTGAAGCGCTCGGCATGAAGGTCACCCGCCTGCCGGGCGGTCTCATCCGGATCACCCAGACCGGCGCCGCCGAGGTCGAGAACACTCTCGCGAACCTTGTGCGGCACCGCGTCGCAGAGATCGGCGTCCGCTATACCGGCGGTGGCGGAACGATGACGAAGGCGGACGGCGGTGTCGTCGGCCACCTGAGCGGACGCACCGTCGACATGCGGTCGTTCGCGAACGGTGGTGGATTCCCGACGGGGATCTTCGCCGGCGGGCCTCCGCTGATCAAGTTCGCCGAACCCGAAACCGGGTGGGAAGCGTTCATCTCCGGCCGGAAGGGTCAGGAGGCGCGGAATGCGCGCATCGCAATGGATGCGCTCGACAGGCTCGGGTTCCCAGTGATCCCGGTCGCCGCACTACGCGGGGTGCCAGCCTTCGCGAACGGCGGCACCGTCTCCACGCGGCCTCTCCCGTCACCGTCTGCACAGCCGGTGCAGGTGCAGCGGCGTGAGCGTCGCCGCGGCCGGCGGGGTCCGCTCGCGGACACCATCAACGTCGGCGTCGACGCCTCGACGAACGACCTGCGCACGCTCGCTGACGTGCTCGACCGACTCGACCGAGAGGGGTAACCGTGTTCGGTGCATGGCAGCTCTCCTACGAGGGCACCACCTTCGAGTTCGGCACCAGGGAGCACACGGTTCAGGTCACCGACTGGGGGCAGGACGCGGACGTCTACGCTGTGGACGACGCTCCTGCCCCCAGGGCCGACGGCGTGTTCTTCGGTCAGGATTTCGTCGAACCGGGCGAGATCACGATCGGCGTGAAGATCGACTTCACCGCGGCCCCTTACCCGGTCGAGGAGTGCGTCCGGCTTGCGATGCAGGCCCGCGCGGAGCTCGCCCGTGTGTGGCGGGCCGACATGCTCCGGAGCCAGGCGGGTGCGCTCGCTGATCTCACGATCGGCGGGGAGTTCATCGTGGAGGGCCGACCCCGGCGGGCCCGCTTCGATGACACCGACCAGAACGTGGGCCTGATCTACGCGGATCTCCCGTTCGTGCCGGCCCATCACGGCGCCTACCTGACCGGGGAGGACGGCGGATGGCATTCCGAAACGCTCGGCCTCGTCCCCGCGCAGGTCGGCGGGCTGAAAGCTCCGCTGAAGGCGCCGCTGCGCACGTCGGTTGAGTCGACCCGTGCCGCCCCGCTGCAGGTGGGCGGTGATGCCCCGGCATGGCCGGTGCTCGAACTGCAGGGCCCGATCCAGTCGAGCGCGCAGATCGAGGTCCCCGGCCGGTGGCGCATCTACCTGAACCGGGCGCTCGGCTGGAACCAGACCGCCCGCATCGACACCAGGCCGGGGCGGATCGGTACCTACCTCAACAACAAGCCGGTGCAGCTGCTCGACCCGCGTTCCTCGCTGCTGTCGGAGTGCTCGCTGCTGCCCGGCCCGAACGTCCTCGCGTTGCGGGGCTCGTCCATCGAAGGCACCGCGTCAGTGTCTGCCCGGTGGCGTGACACGAAGGGAGCGATCTGACTATGGCCACATCTCACTTCTTCATCGGAGGTGGTGCTGAGCACACCGCCGAGATGGTGCGCCGCGATAGCTACGCGAAGCTCAAGGGCGCCGAAGGTATCTGCGAGCTCGCCGACCTGCGTGTGCTGCAGACGCCCACCGCTGGCGGAAACGTGCGCGTGACGATCGGCTCCGGCTACATGACGTCCCGCTATGCGGGGGCGATCCGTGAGTCCTACATGGGATCCGTGGTGACCGAGGAAGTCGTCCCGATCCCTCAGAACGACACCGGGAGCGTCCGCCGCGACCTGATCGTGATGCGTGTCGAGGATCCGTTTGTGCAGGGCTCCCCTTGGCCTGATCCCGGCGCCGGAATCGAGGACCCGGCCGAAGCCGAAGAAGCCCGCGCCGGCGCAGCCTATGTGCACATCCGTCGCATCCCTTCCGTCCCGGCGGGGACGACGCGACTGCAGGACGTTCCCGGCTATGAGAATGACACCGCGATCACGCTCGCGCGGGTAGATCTTCCCGGACAGACGAGCCAGGTCATCCAGGCGATGATCGTCGACCTGCGCAGCCTCCACACACCACGGGAACTCACCGAGGTCCGCGCCTACCAGGCGAGTTCGCCCGACTTCGATATGCCCGTGGAGTACATCGAGTCGTCTACTGGCGAGACGTGGCCGCACTTCGCGGAGAACGCGGGCATCCTCTCCGTCGACCTCCCCGACTGGGGTGTGCTCGCAAAGGTGGTCTACACGATCTCCGGGTACTCATTCGCTGCCGGGTCGCCGGCGCGGGGTCGATTCTGGTTCCGCATCGCGCCGCTTGCAAACCCTGACGGTGTGGAGTCGCAGCACACCATGTGGGCGGCGGACCGTCCCGGCCCGATCCGCGTCTCGCAGACGGTGCGGATCCCGAAGGAGCTGCGCGGCACCCGGCAGAAGTTCTACCCGCGCGCCCGCCGCGACGCCGGCACCCCGGCGCAGGGGCCCGGCGCGGACTGGGCGACCAACGTCGACTTCCAGGTGACCTTCGAAGAGATCCCCGACTAGCGAAGGAGGCCCCGTGTCCATTCGCTACCTCGCGCAACGCTTCGGCTCGAACACGTGGTTGGACTACGAGCTCCCCCTCGTCACCGACGGCCCCGAGTTCGCGGCATCCAGTTACGGCGTCATCGACGGGACGATCGCCCCCGAGGTGGGGCGCCGCCTCGCAGACGACGGGCGCCGCCTGCTCGAGCCGTGGGGAACGTGGATCCACGCCGAGACCTCCGACGAACGCCTCTGGACAGGGGTCGTCGAGTCCGTGCAGGCCGAGGGCGCCAGGCTCCGGGTGAAGATTCGGGAGTGGCACGGCTACCTCCACGGCCTCACCTTCACCGGCCGCATTTGGGGTGTGAAAGCCGACCCCGCGAACCTGGTGCGTGACCTCTGGGCCCACGTGCAGTCCTTCCCCACCGGCGCCCTCGGGGTCACGGTCACGGGGACCACTCCCGTGAAGGTCGGTACGGACCTCGAGGACAAGGCGATCGGGGCCCGCTATCTGCGGAACCTCGCGAAGCAGGAGTGGGACGCAAAGTCCGCGCCGAGGAAAGCGAAGCAGACCGAGATCAAGAAGAAGTCCGCGCCGTTTGACAAGCAGATCAAGCAGCTCAACAAGGAGAAGCGGCCCCTCACCCAGGCCTACCAGGCCGTGGTGACGCAGCAGAAACCGACCCGTGACGCCTACACGGCACTCACGAAGGAGCGTACCCGCCGCCGAGCCGTCTACGACGCGCTCGTCAAGGCGAAAGCCCCAGCCGGGGAGATCACCGCGGCGAAGGCAGCAGTTGAGGCCATGGCCGATCCGATCGCGACCGCGAAGGCCGCCGTCCAAGCCCTGAATCCGGCCCGGGATGCGGCGAAGGCTCCACTCGATGCGAAGAACGCGCAGATCGCGGCCGTGCGCGCAGCGAAAGAGCTCGCCGTAGGTCCCCTCACTGATCAGCTCGACGCCCTCGTCGAGGCGGAGGAACTGTTCAAGGTCGCGCACGAGAAAGCCGAGGAAGCTCTCCGCACGGCTGAGGAGGCGCTTCGGGATGGGGGCGGCGCCTACAAGGTGCTCTCGAAGGACCGGCCTGACTGCTGGCGCGTGCTCACCGACCTCGCCGCAGCTACTCCCTTCGATTTCGTCACCCGAACGGAACGCACCCATGGCGCGCCGAAGCTCACGCTCGAGATCAAGTACCCCGCCGCAGGGCGCACCCGCTCTGATCTCGTGTTCGAGCGCGGGCGGAACATCATCGGCGTTCCGACCGTCCTCATCCCCAACGACTACGCCTCCGAGGTGATCGCCGTTGGAGCGGGCGAGGGCGAGTCCATCGAGGGCTGGGATCTCAACCTCGAGGTGACCGTCACCGAGACGGATCCGCGGATGCGCCGCACCGCCGTCTACTCGGATCCGTCGATCACGGACAAGCGAGTCCTCACCTCGGTGGGGCGTGCGGACCTGCGACGGCTGCGCGCCACCCTCCACGTCCCGGAACTGCTCGTGAGAGACGACCCGAACTGTCCGATCGGGGCATGGTCCGCCGGCGACATCATCACTATCCGCCTCGGCACGGTCCCGCATTTCGGGCCCGTCGAGGTCCGGCACCGGATCCGCTCCTGGCAGCGGGTGGGCACGCATCGAGCACGCCTCGGATTGGAGACCCTGTGAGCAACCACGACATTGAAACCCTTGCCCGCCAGATCGCAGCCCTCGCTCGGGTGGTGAAGGGCCTCTCGCATGCGCAGCAGGTCTCCCGATCCGTCGTCGTCACCGGCGATACCGCGGCCACCGTCGGCGAGCTCCTTACCGGCGCCGCCGACACCGCCACACTCACCGGCGAGCACTCCGCGGACCTGTCCCGTCTCGACGAGAGCGATGCCCTCGCCGCCGAAGCGCTCAGCGGCGCAGGGTCGGCAGCGGACATCGAGGAAGTCCTCGACATCGAGGCGAGCTATGACGGGCTCGTCGATGACGGGATCGACTCCTTCGACTGGGCGACGGAGACCGACGAGGCCACCCACAACGCGGACATGACTGCGATCGCTGCAGTGCAGGAGGTGGAGACAGCGCAGGCTGCCGCGCAGGCGGCTGCTCAGGCGGCCGCGAATGCCCAGACCACCGCAGACGGCAAGAACGCCCGCCGCCGCGGGGTCACGGAGCCCGCACCGCCTGAGGGTGGCTGGGTGCAGGGCGACCAGTGGGTGCGAGATGTGCTCGACGAGAACGACGACCCGGTCCCCGTCGAGGTGCTCGTGTGGGACGGTACCGAGTTCGTGCACGAGACGACCCTGACCGGTGAGCTGCTGGTGGTCGGCGAGAACGGGGTGATCCGTCTCGCGGACGGGGTGGTGACGGCGGAGTCGGTGGCGGCGGAGTTCTACTACGGGCGCGAGTTCCATGGCGGCCTGTTCAAGGGGTCGCAATTCTCGGGTGGCAGCTTCGACCTTGAATCACTCGTGGACGCAACAGTCATTCTCAACGACAACTGCGAAACCGCTGCCGGGTGGTTCGCGGTCGGTGCGGTGCCACAGCCCACACGCTCCACAGTGGTGAAGCGATCCGGGAGTGCGTCTGTCCTGACTGCGCTCATTCCCGAGTTCGCTGGGGTGCCGTCGCACCGGTCCGCGTTGAAGGAAGTCACTGCCTCATCGACGGTAGCCGGCGGGAAGTTCTCGGCGTGGCTCTACTCCGCTGCGAAACGAGACGTGAGCGTGAAGCTCGGTGCGAGTGGAGCGATCCTGTCCGTGCAGCAAGCAACTGTGGAGGCTGGGGCGTGGACCCAGCTGAGTGTCTTCGTAGACGGCCCGCCCGAGTATGTTGAGGTGTATGGGCACGGGACGGCCGCCCTCTACATCGATGATGTTGTTGTTGAAGCGTACGACGCGCTCGGGTCGTCTATCGGGCTCAGGCGTGACGCTACCGGGAACGCGGGACTGTTCTCGGACAGCCAGCACAACGGGAAAGCTGCCCTCGTCGATGGGCAGCTTGTCGTAGAGTCGTCGCACGGCAAGGTGCTCGCATCCGCCGGGGACAGCGGGTCGCCGCCGAAGGTCGAGATCACGGATCCGGCTGCCACGGATCGGGGCCTGCAACTCACTCCGGCAGGGGTCCGGATCCTGAACCCTGCAGGTGGAGTGGACCGCTTGTGGACGCTGCCCGACGTAACTGACGGCCTGCGAGTCTACGCACCGTATGGGCTGAGGTTCATGCACCAGGTCGCGTTTGCTGGAGACACAGGCTGGGTCACTATATCGCTCACGAATAGCTGGTCTGGAACGCTCCAGGCGAAAGTGAAGGGCGGAGTGGTGTTTCTGCAGGGGAGCATCTCGAAAGATGCGTTCTCGGGGAACTACGAGACCGTGGGTACGCTTCCGGGCTCGATCCCGAACCCGTCTGTGGCGAAGATCTTCTCCTATGTTGTCGGCGCCGGCAGCAACAACATCCTCTGCAATATGCAGGTCAACGCCAACGGGAACATTCTCGTGCGCCGTACCTCCGCGACAGGCCTGGTCATCGACATGGGATGCATCTCTTACCCCACCTGAATCCGAGGGGAGCCGCCGCACGTGGTGGCTCCCCTCTTCGCATACCTATCGGAAGGAGCCCAGATGCTCACCGAGGCCGATCTTGCTACTTACGTGGAGCGGGTCCGCTACCAATGGATCGACGTGGACCGCGTGTTCGGGGCGCAGTGCTGGGATCAGTGGTCGCACTACGCGACGACGTTCCTGGGCGTCTCGTCGTGGCCGACGTACACGAACGCCGGCGGCACCTGGCCTCACCAGGGCTACGCCTGCAACGTCTACCACAACGCCCGCGCGGCAGGCCTCGAACGGTGGTTCGAGATCCTGCCCGCGAACGCCACCCCGCGCGCCGGCGACGTCGCGTTCTGGGAGTACGGATCCGCATGGTATCCGTGGTCGCACGTCGCCACCGTCCTCGCCGTCACGCACGGCGGACGGATGCTGCGCTGCCTCACCCAGAACCCCGGCGCGGTCCAGGTTGCGGACCTCATCACGTCGGGGATCATCGGCTACCTGCGGCCCCGAGCCCTCACCGTCGGCAACATCAACACCGACCGCACCCCCACCAAGACCGCATCCCAGAAAGAGGAAGCCATCATGAACCAGCTCAAGGGCATCTACTACATGACCGGAGACACCTACAACGTCGCCGTGTTCAGCCCCATCTCCGGGTTCTTCATGGAATACGTCACGAAGAAGCCCGCCGACAACAACAACATCGCCACGGGCTTCGGCACCGGCAGCTTCACCCGCGTCACCGACTCGCTCTATAACCGGACCAAGACCTCGTGCGCAGCCGTCCGGGCAGGGAAGGCGTGAACCCCGCCGAGTGGCTGCTGCTCGGCGCAGGCCTCGCGATCCCGGCAGCATCGCTCGTGATCGGGATCGGCTGGTGGGTGGGGAGGCGACGCGAATGACGGAACAGGTGATGGTCGCGATCGTCGGCCTCGCCGGCGTAATCACCACGGCCATCGCCACGGTCCTCGTCGCGATGATCCAGCACCAACGCCGCGAGCTCAAAGCCGTGAAAGACCAGGTCACGAACTCGCACATCCTCCCCAACGGGCAGCCCTACAACCTGCGCGACAACATCGACCACAACCAAGCCGCCGTCATGGCCGAGTTCCGGGGCATGCGCCGCGACCTCGGCCGGCTCGAAGCGCGCGTGTTCCGCACCGAGGAGAAACTCGACCGCGTCGACGAGAAACAGGACGAGGTCGCCGAGAAACTCGGCGCCCACCTCGCCTGGTCGACCGGCTGGTCCCCCGAGCAGGAACGCAGAGACGCCGCACTCGAGCAACGCGTCACCAACATCGAAGACACCCTCAACCCCAAGGAGAAGCCATGACCAACATCATCCCCGCTGACACTCAGCGTGCCGCGAAGCGCGGCTTCATCCGCACCGGCGCCCAGTCGCTCGCCTCCGCGATCCCGACGACCGCCGTCGCCGTCACCCTGTCCGGCGATTGGGCGCTCGGCGTCGCACTCGGAGTCATCTCCGCAACCGCGACCGCAGTGCTCGCGGGCACGGCCTCGTACCTGTCGATCATCTCGAAGGGCATCCCCGACGACTACCAGCCGAACGCCTGACACGCGCTCTCGCGAACGAGTAGACCCCCACCTAGCCTCCGGGCCGGGTGGGGGTCATTTCTTAATTCCTGGTTCTGGGTTATGTTGGGGGTGGGGGAAGAAGGACACCGGGGGTCTGGCGGACGCTCGGTGTCCCTCTCTGTCCCCCTTCTTCTTGACCGCCTTCCCCCCGGAACCCCAAGGTGGTCTTGGAGCGAATACCCTGCTGCCCCGCGCATTCTCCATTCGGAGGGTGCGCGGGGCTATTCGCTTTGTGCGTCTACGGGGCGTCGGCGCCCGTTGTCAGCGCGTGAGAGATCTCCTCCGATGCGAGTCGCACCTGAGCAACGAGTTCGTCGTCGCCGGGCCTCGCCGGGTCGAGCCATTCGTCGTGCTCGTCACGGGGCAACACGAGCGGCATGCGGGGCCAGTACTCAGCAGCCTCACTGCCTTCTGGTGCGTCACGGGTGACCATTGAGTAGGTGACGAGTTCGGTGCCGTCGTCCTGGGTGACGGTCGATGTGACGGCCGCGATCCCGAACTGCTCGCCGCCGAGCGCGAATCGGCCTTTCTTCTCGACGTACCAGGATGCGGGGAGGAGTGCGCGGTGCTGGAACGGGCGCTTCCATGACCGCAGCAGTTTGTCGTCGCGGCTGTTGAACGCTGAGAACTTCACGGGCCCCGAGCCGTCGAGCCACAGCCACCACCACGCGAACTCGAGGCTGCGCTCGCCGCTAGAGTCCGCTCGGATGATGGGATTCAGATTGAGCGCGTTCTTCCCCGTGATCCGGGCGCTACCCTTCCTGGACCTCGCCCACTCCGCGATCTCGACCACGTTCTTCCGGACGTCGAGAGGACGCAGCGGGCTACTGGGCTCCTCTCCATCGCGGAGGTAGCCGCCGAGACCGTAGCTGTTGCACATGGCCTCAGGCTACGCCGCGCCGGCCGCCTCCGGTAGGCCCTGGTCGTCCTCAACCCAGAGCGCTCCGAGTGCGGCGGTCTCCGCCTCAATGTCGAGCGGGTCGGGGCTCATGGATGAGTTCATACCGGCATCGGGTCGTGCGCTCCGGGGGGCCAGCCGCCGCGGCCGTCGTCGCGGCTGCCTCTGGATTCCGAGTGCGGCACGTCTTCGTTGGCGGCGTCGAGCGAGTCGAACACCCCGATCAGGCGGCGCGCAGTCGGGTTTGAGGACCACGTGAACAGCATGTAGCGGGTGATCCCGTTCTCGTGGGTCACACGCTCCACCAGCGCGGACGGCTGCGTCGGGTTGGTGCGCATGATGAGCCAGGTGTTGAGGTCCACCTCGATCGGCACGGGGCGCGGCATGACTCCTCCATTCGAAACTATGTTCGATAGAGATTACGCCTCTCCCCCGACAATCGCGATCCCTGGGAACGTCACCTCATCACAGCGGGAGCATTCCCACCACGCCTCCCACCACACGAGAGTGCCCCCGCGGCAGGACCAGCAGGGGCCACCCATAACCGGCCCGTCAGCGTCGACATCCTCCATCACCCCAATGTGCGTGCCCGAGCGGCGCCGCCGCACGGCATCCGGGAATCTGTGGATGAGGCAACGCCGAGGGGCGGCTGTAAGCGAAGGTCCGGCGTCACACAACAGTATTTACTCGGCGGCAACAGTTCGGTGGCGCACCGGCAGGCTCTCGAGGCCGCGGCCCTCGACCCCGGCGACGAACTCGCCCGCATGGTCGAGCGGCTGGTCTCCTTCCCGCTCTACGCGCCGCGTCCGCGCCGTGAGAGCCGAGCTGGGCGTGCGGCGTAGGCGCCCCTCGACACCGCCCCGAAAAGGTCGTTCCACAGATCCTGCGATGAAACCCGTCGTCCTGCGCGCGGCGAAGCCGGTCATGCTGCGCGAGTCCTGCAGATCCTCGGGAGGAAACGGGTCAGCGTTCTCCGAATCTGTTGCTGGAGCCTTCGCTCCAGAGTCGCAGCAGCAGCATCCTCGCGTGCGGATCCCGCGACTCGCACGCTCGCGCAGGACGGCGGGCTTTCCTCAGGAGAGCATCCGCCGCGGCGCGGCGGCCGCTACCTCGCCGCGCAGGACGGCGACGATCCGCGCGAGTTCCTCCTCGGGCAGCGGCGCCGGAAGGGTGAAGCGGATCGCCGTCTGCGCGAGCTCGGGAGTGAGGCCCAGTGCCAGCAGCGTCGGCGACGGCTCGTCCTTGCCCGCGGCGCAGGCCGAGCCCGAGGAGACCGCGAAACCCGCGGCGTCGAGCGCCACCAGCAACGACTCCCCGCTCACCCCCTCGACCACGAACGACGCGTGCCCGGGCAGGCGCTCGCTCGCGTGACCCGTGAGCCGGGATCCGGGGATCTCCGCGAGCACGAGCTCGACGAGCGCGTCGCGGCTGCGCATGAGCTCGACCGCACGGGTGCCGACGGTCGCGCTGCACGCCTGCACCGCCGCGCCGAAGCCCGCGATCGCGGCCACGTTCTCGGTGCCCGAGCGCGCGCCGCGCTCCTGCCCTCCGCCGTGCAGCAGCGGTTCCAGGGGCAGATGCCCGCGCAGCAGCAGCGCGCCTGCGCCCTGCGGGCCTCCGAACTTGTGCGAGGCCACCGTCATCGCGTCGACGACGGCGCCCGGCCAGGATCCATCGCCCGCGGGTTCGTCGGCGGCGGAGCCCTCCACCGCGGATCCGAACGACACCGGCAGCGACGGCGCCGCCTGCACGGCGTCCGTGTGCACGATCGCTCCGGCCGCCCTCGCGACCGCCGCGATCTCCGGTACCGGCTGCACACTGCCCACCTCGCCGTTCGCGAGCCCGATCGACACGAGCGTGGTGTCCGGTCGCAGCACCGCGGCGAGCACGCCCGCGGAGACGCGGCCGTCCTCGTCGACGTCGAGCAGCGTCAGCTCGAACCCGAACACGCGTTCGAGGTACCGGCAGCTCTCCAGCACGGAGGGGTGCTCGATCACGGTGGTGACCAGGTGCCGCCCGCGCGGATTCGCGAGTGCGAGGCCGATGATCGCGAGATTGTTCGCCTCGGTCCCGCCCGAGGTGAAGATCACCTCTCCGGGTCGGGCTCCGAGCGCCGCCGCCACCCGCTCGCGCGCCTCGTCGACGATCGTGCGCGCTCGATGCCCCGCGGCGTGCACGCTCGACGGGTTCGCCGCTCCGGCATCGAGCGCGTCGATCAGCGCGGCGCGGGCCTCCGCCCGCAGCGGCGCGGTCGCGGCGGCGTCGAGATACCGCTGCGAGTCACCATCCCGCACAGCCGTGTCCTCGCTCACTTCGGCGCTCCGACCAGGGCGATCCCCCGCCCGCGAACCCGGGATGCGCTCATGCTCCGGCTCCCGTTCCCGGTCACGCGGCGTCGAGGCCGAGATCGAGCGCTCGGGCACCGTGGGTCAGCTGTCCCACCGAGATCACGTCGACCCCGGTCTCCGCGATCTCCGCGACCGTGTCGAGCGTCACGCCCCCGCTCGCCTCCGCGACCGCGCGACCGCCGATCAGGCGCACCCCGGTCGCGAGGTCCTCCAGCGAGAAGTTGTCGAGCAGGATGCCGGTGACCTCCGCCGCGAGCACGGCGTCGAGCTGATCCAGACGGTCCACCTCGACGATGATCGAGGTGGTGTGCCCCGCGCGCTCCCGCAGTTCGCACAGCGCCGCCGTGGTGGTCGCGGCATCGACCGCGCCCAGAGCCGCGAGGTGGTTGTCCTTCACCATGATCGCGTCCGAGAGCCCGAAACGATGGTTGGCTCCCCCGCCGGCCCGCACCGCGTGCTTCTCGAGCGCGCGCAGACCGGGGGTGGTCTTGCGCGTGTCCGCGATGCGCGCACGCGTGTGGGCCACCGCGGCGACGTAGCGGGAGGTGAGCGCGGCCACACCGCTCATCCGCTGCGCGAGGTTCAGCGCCACGCGCTCCCCGGTGAGCACCCCGCGCGCCGGCCCGGAGATCCGGGCGAGCGTGTCCCCCGCCTCGAAGGCCTCGCCCTCATCGACCAGCGCGGAGACCTCGATCGCGGGGTCCGTCTGCCGGAAGGTCTCCACGACGAGCGGACCGCCCGCGAAGACGCCCGGCTCCCGTGCCGCGAGGCGGGTCTCGACGCGCGTGCCCGCCGGGATCGCGAGCTCCGCCGTCAGATCGCCCCACGGCGCGTCCTCGTCGAGCGCGGTGCGCACGACGTTCTCGATGATGCGGGTGGTCAGCACGATGAGAGGCTCCTCTGCTCGGAGATCGGGACGGGAACGAGATCGGGGAGGCGAACGGGAACGGACTCCTCGTCCGGGGGCAGCACGAAGCGGTACGCGCGCCGCACCGCCTGAGCCGGATCGGTGTCCGGGTGGTCGAGCCGCTGATGGGCGCCTCGCGACTCCGTGCGCTCGAGCGCCGCCACGCGGATCATCTCCACGAGCGCGGTCTCGTCGCCGTCCGCGGGCCGGAGGCCGGCCATCGACGGCATCGCCTCGGCGGCTTCCCGCGCCGCCGCGGAGGACACCGACGTCGGTGTCGTCGACGTCGGCGTCGCCCCGGCCGCCTGAACCGCCTGGATCCCCGCCACGCGGGACTCCCGTTCGAGCGAGACGAACCCCGCACCGCGCGGCGTCCAGTCGGCGGCGGATCCCTCGCCGCTCGCGAAGAGGCGCGCCGCGAGCCCCGCGCGCTCCCCGAAGACCAGGCCCTCGAGCAGGGAGTTCGATGCGAGCCGGTTGGCACCGTGCACCCCCGTGCAGGCGGCCTCGCCCGCGACGAACAGCCCCGGTACGCTCGTACGGCCGTCGAGGTCGCTCGCCACTCCGCCCATCGTGTAGTGCGCGGCCGGCGACACGGGGATCGGCTCGCGCGCCCAGTCGTAGCCGCGGGCGGCGGTGGCGGCGGAGATCCCCGGGAATCGTCGCGCAAGCGCACCGGCGCCCTCCGCCCGCTCGATCGCGGTCGCGTCGAGCAGCACCGCCGCCTCGCCGCGGTCCCTCAGCACCCGGCCGATCTCCCGCGACACCACGTCGCGGGGCGCGAGCTCCGCAAGCGGGTGGCGCTCCGCCATGAAGCGGGATCCGGAGCCGTCGAGCAGTACCGCACCGGCACCGCGCACCGCCTCCGAGATCAGCGCCCCGGTGCCGTGCAGCACGGTGGGGTGGAACTGCACGAACTCCAGATCCGCGACGAGGGCGCCCGCTCGCGCCGCGAGCACCACGCCGGCGCCGCGCGACGACGCGGGATTCGAGCTGCGCGGGTAGAGGCCCGCGTAGCCACCCGTCGCCAGCACGGTGGCCTGCGCCCGAACGGTCTCGAGGCCGTCGGTCCCGCTCAGCACCGCCCCGGTGACGGCTCCCGAGTCGGTGAGCAGCGACACCGCGGTGCGTCGCTCGCGCAGCAGGATCCGTCCCTCCGCGGCGAGGACGCGCACCCGCCCCGCGAGGAACGCGTGCAGCACCGCCCCGGTGCGGTCGCCTCCCGCGTGCACGATGCGATGCCGCCCGTGCGCGGCCTCGAGGCCGAGCGCGGGACCGCCGTCGTCGCCTCGATCCGCGGCGAATCCCTCGGCGAGCAGCCGGCGCACGGCCCGCGCGCCGGATCCCGTGAGCGCCTCCGCCGCCTCGGCGTCGACGAGCCCGGCTCCGGCCGCCACCGTGTCGGCGAGGTGCTGCGCGGGACTGTCTCCTGCGCCGATGGCGGCCGCGACCCCGCCCTGCGCCAGCGCGGTGCTGCCGCCGGCGAGCGCATCGGCGGCGGCACCGCCGTCCGGGCCGTCCCCCGTGAGCACCCCGGGGGTGGCCAGGGTCACGTCCGCTCCGGCGTTCACTGCGGCGACCGCGCAGGCGAGGCCCGCGACGCCGGAGCCGATGACGAGGATCACGGCCGGGCCGCGAGCATCCGCTCGAGGGCGACGCGCGAGTCGCCCGCCACGTCGTCGGAGACCACGATGCGATTGGGAGTCTCGCCCGCGACGAGCGACTCGAGCGTCCAGGCGAGGTACGCCGGGTGGATGCGGTACATCGTCGAGCACGGGCAGACGACGGGGTCGAGGCAGAAGATCGTGAGGTCGGGGCGCTGCTGCTGCAGCCGGTTCACGAGGTTGATCTCCGTGCCCACCGCGATCACGCTGCCCGGTTCGGCGGCCTCGATCTCCTTGCGGATGTACTCGGTGGAGCCCGCGCCGTCGGCGGCCTCCACGACCGCGGCCGGGCACTCGGGATGCACGATGACCTTCACGCCGGGGTACTCGGCGCGCGCCTGCTCGATCTGGGCGACGGTGAAGCGCTTGTGCACGGAGCAGAAGCCGTTCCACAGGATCACCCGGGCGTCGCGCAGCTGCTCCTCGGTGCTGCCGCCGAGCGGCAGGTGCGGGCGCCACAGCGGCATCTGCTCCTCCGCGATCCCCATCGCCTTCGCCGTGTTGCGGCCGAGATGCTGATCGGGGAAGAACACGACGCGCTGCCCGCGCTCGAAGGCCCACTCGAGCACGGTGCGGGCGTTCGACGAGGTGCAGACGATGCCCCCGTTGCGGCCGCAGAAGGCCTTGATGGCCGCGGAGGAGTTCATGTAGGTGACCGGGATCACGGGCTGCAGCCCGCCCTCGGCCGGCCCCAGCGCCGCGGTCAGCTCCCGCCAGCACGCCTCGACCTGGTCGATCGTGGCCATGTCGGCCATCGAGCAGCCGGCGGCGAGGTTCGGCAGGATCACCGCCTGCTCGGGCCCCGACAGGATGTCGGCGGTCTCGGCCATGAAATGCACCCCGCAGAACACGAAGGCCTCGGCCTCCGGGTGCTGCTTCGCGGCCTGCGCCAGCATGAAGGAGTCTCCCACGAAGTCGGCGTGCTGCACGATCTCGTCGCGCTGGTAGAAGTGGCCGAGGATCTGCACCCGCTGCCCGAGCTCGGCCTTCGCCGCGACGATCCACTCGTGCAGCTGCTCCTCCGATGCGTCGGTGTAGCGGGCCGGCAGCGGACCCTGCCGCGGCGCGTCCCCGGGGATCGCGTCGGCCACCGACGCCCCGGGGCCGTACCCGGGGGCGCGATCGATCGCCCACGGGTCGCGCACGAGACCCGAGTCGCAGCTCGAGGCGCCGGTCGCGCGCAGCACGATGGGCCGGCGATGCGCCGGGCCCGCCGGACGGCCCCGCGGGGCCCGTGCGGAGGCCTCGCGCTCTGCGGCGGCTCGGATGAGTTCGTGCACGCTCGTCATGATGCGCTCCTCGTTGCGATGTGATGGTTGCGTTGCGGGACACCGGGGCGATCGGGATCCCCCGCGAGGGAGGGATCGCCGCGGAAGCGGTAGAGCCGCGCGGGCCGGTGGGGGGTACCCGTCTCGACCTCGCCGGTATCGATGAGATTGCCCTGCGCGAGGGCCTGTCTGCGGAAGTTCGCGGGATCGACCGACTCGCCGAGCACGGCCTCGTACACGGCCCGCAGGCGCGCGAGCGTGAACACCGGGCCGAGGAAGCGGTGCGCCACCGCGGCGTACTCGGTCTTGGAGCGCAGCCGGGCGAGGGCGTACGCCACGATCTCGGCGTGGTCGAACGCGAGTTCGGGCAGGCGGTCCGCCGAGAACCACGCGACGTTCGCGTCGCGCTCGGAGCCCGCTGCAGGCGGACCCTGCTCGGTTCCGGAGTGGGTCTGGGGCGGGGTCGCCGGGTCGTCCCAGCGCCGCACGGGCCGCGGATCGCGGCCGCCGTCTGCCGGATCGGTCGCGCGCGGGGCGGTGCCGAGCGTCGCGACGGGCCTCGGAACCGCGTCGAGGTCGTGCTCGCCGTAGAGCGCCCAGTAGGCGATCGTCACGAGCCGCTGCGCCTCGGCGGATCGCTCGACCCCGCCGAAGGAGTACAACTGCTCCAGGTAGCCGGGGTCGCGCAGCACCGCGTCGCGCAGGGTGCGCAGGGCGGTGTCGCTGAGCGTCTCGTCCCACTGGGTGGGGCCGCCGGGAAGGGCCCAGAGCCCCTGGAACGGGGCGCGCGTGCGGCGCACCAGCGGGATCCAGAGGGTCGTCTCGGCAGCCGGCGCGGCGGGTTCGCCGAGCACCGCGTCCGCGGGCGGGTGCAGCGCGAAGGCGACCACCGACACCGCGACCGCGGGCGGCAGGTAGCGCCGCTCGCTCGCACTGATGCTCTCGTACTGCACGATCCACCCCCTCTCCGCCGTAATCCCCACCTTATAGTCAATCTGACCATAAGTAAGAATACGCCCGCTTCGCGAACTGTCAAGCCGGGTCGGCGTCACCGAAGGACACAAGACGGTCACGATCTCAGGCCGATCGCCCGAGAGTGGGCTAGGCTCGACCGCAAGACCAGTAATGCCGAACGTAGGAACACTCCAGCACGTTTTATCGCCACGATCCCCCGGGATCACGGCACGCTACCAGTCTCCACGTCGGCGCCGTCGCCGTGGTACCCCGGCCGCATCCCGCGGCCAGCAACACGAAGGAAACACAGCATGACCACCGGCACCGTGAAATGGTTCAACTCCGAAAAGGGCTTCGGCTTCATCACCCCTGACGACGGAGCATCCGACGTCTTCGCCCACTTCAGCGCGATCCAGGGCAATGGCCGTCGCGATCTCTTCGAGAACCAGCGCGTCGAGTTCGACGTCGAGCAGGGCCCCAAGGGCCTGCAGGCGAGCAACATCCGCGCGCTCTAAGTCGCACGCGACAGGCGGGGGTGCGGGGCTTCGGCCCCGCACCCCCGTTTTTTGCGCCCGGCGCTCCGCGTTCGATGCGGGTTGCGGGCGGAAACGCGGGGCGCACGGGGCGAGCCACCGCCCGGACGGGCTCGGGCATACCGATCCGCCCCGCGGCCCATTCACCACGCGCGCCAGTAGTTGCCGCCATTCCTCCGGTTTGGCGACAACTACTGACGCGCGAATATCGGGCGGGCGGGCCCGGGTCCGGGCAGGCCCGGGTCCGGGCGGGCGGCTTCGGGTAGGCGGCTTCGGGGATCGGGCACTCGTCTTTGTACGTTCACCACATCCGGCTCGACATTCCTTGAGAGGTCCCACTACATTCGGGGCATCCGCGAACGGTCGCGGCCGAGAGCGATGCCGGCTCCGGCGGCGGCCCCGAACGACCGAACGGTGAGCATGTCAGCGCAGACCTACCCGCATCTCCTCGAGCCCCTCGACCTCGGGTTCACCACGCTCCCCAACCGCGTGATCATGGGGTCCATGCACCTCGGTCTCGAAGAGGTGCCCGGCGGATTCGAGCGTCTCGCGGCGTTCTACCGCGAGCGCGCCGATGCGGCGCTCATCGTCACGGGCGGCATCGCGCCCAGCGCCGAGGGCCGCCTGAAGCCCGGCGCGGCGAAGCTCACGAGCGATACCGAGGCGGCCCCGCACCGCATCGTCACCGACGCCGTGCACGCCGCGGGCGGACGCATCGCGCTCCAGATCCTGCACGCGGGCCGCTACGGCGCCCACCCCGACATCGTCGCTCCCAGCCCGATCCAGGCACCCATCTCCCCCCTCGCTCCGCGCGAGCTCGCCGACGAAGAGATCGAGCGCACGATCGACGACTACGTGCGCACCGCCGTACTCGCGCAGGACGCGGGCTACGACGGGGTCGAGATCATGGGTTCCGAGGGCTATCTCATCAACGAGTTCACGGCGCGGCACACGAACCACCGCGACGACCGCTGGGGCGGATCCTTCGAGAATCGCGTCCGGTTCCCGGTGGAGATCGTGCGCCGCGTGCGCGCCGCCGTGGGCGAGCGCTTCATCATCGTCTACCGCCTCTCCATGCTCGATCTCGTTCCCGACGGAGCGACGCTCGACGAGGTGATCGCGCTGGCCCGGCTCATCGAAGAGGCGGGCGCCACCCTGCTCAACACGGGCATCGGCTGGCACGAGGCGCGGATCCCCACGATCGCGAGCTCCGTGCCGCGCGGCGCCTTCGCGTGGGTCACGAAGCGGGTCATGGGGGCGGTGTCGATCCCGCTCATCACGACGAACCGCATCAACACCCCGGACACGGCCGAGCGGCTGCTCGCCGACGGCTGCGCCGACCTCGTGTCCCTCGCCCGCCCCTTCCTCGCCGACCCCGAGTTCGTCGGCAAATCGGCTCGGGGCGAGGCCGCCCGCATCAACACGTGCATCGGCTGCAATCAGGCCTGCCTCGACCACACCTTCTCGGGCCGACTCACCTCCTGTCTCGTCAACCCGCGCGCCGGTCACGAGACCGAGCTGATCATCGCACCGGCCGTCGCGCGCAAGCGCATCGCGGTGGTCGGATCCGGGCCGGCCGGACTCGCCTGCGCCACCACTGCGGCCTCCCGCGGGCACGAGGTGACCCTCTTCGAGGCCTCGGACCGGGTGGGCGGCCAGATCAACGTCGCCATGCGGGTGCCCGGCAAGAGCGAGTTCGGCGAGACACTGCGCTACTTCAGCGGCCGCCTCGCGGAGACCGGCGTCGAGCTGCGCCTGGGGCACAGGATCGGCGCCGACGAGCTCGCCACGGCCGGCTTCGACGAGATCGTGCTCGCGACGGGCGTGCACCCGCGCCGCCCCGAGATCCCGGGTCTCGACCACCCGAAGGTCGTGGGGTATCTCGACGTGCTGCGCGACGGCGCCCCGGTGGGCGACCGCGTCGCGATCCTCGGCGCGGGCGGCATCGGCTTCGACGTGGCCGAGTTCCTCACGAGCGGCGGATCCGCGAATGGCGGCGACGGGGTCGACGAGGATCCCGCCGACATCGCGGGATTCCTGGCGCACTGGGGCGTCGATCCCGCCTACACCCGCGCGGGCGGGCTCGCCGAGCCCGTGGAGGAGCGCCCGCGGCGCATCGTCACGCTGCTGCAGCGCAAGGCGAGCAAGGTGGGCGCCGGCCTCGGCAGGACGACGGGCTGGATCCACCGCACCGAACTCGCGCGCCGCGGCGTGCGCATGGTGCCGGGAGCCGACTACCGGCGGATCGACGATACGGGTCTGCACCTCTCCCTCGGGGGCGAGGAGCAGACCCTCGAGGTGGACACGATCGTGCTGTGCACCGGGCAGGATCCGGCACGCGAGCTGCACGACGAGCTGGCGGAGCGCGGGATCGCGGCGCACCTCATCGGCGGGGCCGATATCGCGGCCGAGCTCGACGCGAAGCGCGCCATCGACCAGGGCACGAGGCTCGCCGCCCGGTTGTAGGCGCGCGGCCCCGGTGGATCGCGGCTGCGGATCCTGATCGGCCGCACGCTCGCGGGAACGCGTAGCCGCAGATCCGGCGTGCGGCCCCTGCGGTCCTCGTGCGCACGATCCGCCCCGCGGTCCGACCCCGGTCATCCTGCGCGCAGGCCGCCCCGCGGTCCGACCCCGGTCAACCTCGCGCGATCCGCCCCGCGGCCGGAGTCGCAGGATCCACCCGCACGACCCGCTCGATGCGGAGGAGCAGGCGGGCCCGCGCGAACGGCCGCTGGGAAACGGGCGGAGCAGACGTTACGGTGGGGACATGAGCGACACCGCAGCACCGCGCACCGGAGCCGCCGAGCGGCTCGCGCGCATGATCCGGCTGCCCACGGTCTCCGCGGAGATCGAGGAGCGCGGGCACGAGCCGTTCGAGCGCTTCGTCGAGCTGCTCGAAGAGCTGTACCCGCTGGTGCACGAGCGACTGGAGCGGGAGCGGATCACCGACCTCGGGCTGCTCTTCCACTGGCGGGGCGAGGATCCGGATCCGGACCCGGCGGTGCTCATGGCGCACTTCGACGTGGTGCCCGTCGACGAGAGCGACGCCTGGACCCACCCGCCGTTCGCGGGTGTCATCGCGCCGGGAGGCGACGGCACCGCGGGCGGCGCGAGCAGGAACCCGGGCGCCGATGCACACGACTTCGTCTACGGCCGCGGGGCCCTCGACGACAAGGGCCCGCTGCTCGTGATCCTCGAGGCCGTGGAGGGGCTGCTCGCGGAGGGCTTCACGCCCGCCCGAGACGTCTACCTCTCCTTCGGCGGCAACGAGGAGACCTTCGGCGACGCCGCTCGGAGCATCGCCGAGCGCTTCCGGGAGCGGGGGATCATCCCCTGGCTCGTTCTCGACGAGGGCGGCGCCGTGGTCGACGCCCCGCTCCCCCTCGTCCGCGGGCGAGCCGCGATGGTGGGCGTGGGCGAGAAGGGCATCGCCACGCTGCGGCTCAGCGCCCGCGGCGAGGGCGGGCACGCCTCGGCACCACCGTCGCTCACCGCGGTGGGCAGGATCTCGCGCGCGGTCGGGCGCCTCACCCCGGGCAGCTTCCCGGCCCGCACCCCCGCGGGGGTCACGCGCATGCTGCAGCTCTTCGCCGAACGCGGGCGCGGACCCGCACGCCTGCTCTACCGGCTGCTCGCGGCATCCCCCTGGCTCACGGCGCGGGTCTTCAGCCGGCTGGGCTCCGAGCCGGCCGCGCTCGTGCGCACCACGGTGGCGCCGACCATGCTGTCCGGCGGCACCGCGGCGAACGTGCTCCCCTCCCAGGCCGACGCGACCGTCAACCTGCGGATCGCCCTCGGGGAGACCGTCGCGAGCGCCGCGCGCCGCGTGCGGCGACGCATCGCCGACCGCCGGGTCGCGGTCGAGGTGGTCGACGGGGACGATCCCTCGCCCGAATCGGCCACCGACAACACCCAGTTCGCGCTCATCGCAGAGGCGGTCGCACACTCGCATCCCGACGCGCAGACCGTGCCGTACGTGATGCTGGCCGCCACCGATGCGCGCCACTTCCACGCCTTCGCACCGGCCTGCTACCGCTTCGCGCCGCTCGCGATGTCCTCCGAGCTGCGCACGACCATCCACGGCGTCGATGAACGGGTCGCGGTCTCGGAGCTGGCGCGGGGCGAGCGGTTCCACCGCGCGCTGATCCGCGGCCTCTGATCCGGGCCTCCCGGTCCCCGGCGCGAGATCCGCCCTCCCGCAGGGCCCGGCCCCGAGATCCTGCCCCCCATCGTTCTCGGGTCCTCCATTCGGCTCGTGGATCGCCGTTCGAGCGGAGACTTCTCGCGAGAACACCCGAGCGGGCTGCGATCCCCCCTGAACTGCGATCGAAGGGCGCGGCGCGCATCCCGCGTACCTGTAGGCTCGGCTCCAGGGTCGCCCGCACCGCCGCGGGCGCGAAGTGAATGGGGTCGCGCATGGCACGCCGGTCGCTCGGGGCGCTCACGGGTGTGGTCGCCTTCCTCGCGTTCGTGGAGTTCACCAGCGGCTTCATCCAGGGCTACTACACGCCGATGCTCTCGGACATCGCGCGCCACCTCGGGGTCAACGACGCCGACGTGAACTGGCTGGAGGGTTCGCAGCTCATGCTGTCGGCGCTCGTCGTGCCCGCCCTCGCCAAGCTCGGCGACATGGTGGGGCACCGGCGCATCCTGCTCTGGTCGACGGCCATCACCGCGCTCGCCACGCTCGCCCTGCCCTTCCTCCACACCTTCCCGCTGTTCCTCGCGGCGTGGACCCTGCAGGGCGTGTACGTCGTGTGGCTGCCGCTCGAGATCGCGCTGATCTGGTCGCGCACCGCCGACCAGGAGAACCGCGCCGCGGTGACCGCGAAGGCGGCGGGACTGCTCGTCGCCGCGCTCGAGATCGGCGCGATCAGCGGCGCGCTCACCGGCGGGCAGCTCATCGACACCCTGCCGCTCATGCCGGTGCTGCTGGTGCCCGGGCTGCTCGTCGCCGCCTGCTACGCGGTCATCGCGATCGGGGTGACCGAGTCCCCGGTGCAGCTGGGCGGCAGACTCGACTTCGTCGGGCTCATGCTCATCTCCTTCGCCATCATCGCCTTCACCGGCGGCCTGAGCCTGCTGCGGCTAAACGGCGCCGCCGATCCACTCGCCTGGGGTGTGGTGCTGCTCGGCCTGCTGCTCGTGGTGCCGTTCGCGCTCTGGGAGCTGCGGCACCCCGATCCGCTCATCGACGTGCGCCTCTTCCGCTCCCCGGCACTCGCGCCGGTCTTCCTCACCGCCGGGCTCTTCGGCATGAGCGTGCTCGGCGCCCAGGCGCCGCTCTCGACCTTCATGCGCACCGATCCCGAGGTCTACGGCTACGGGATCGGCACCCGCGGCTTCGTCACCTCGCTCGCCATCGGCATCTACCTCATCGCGATGGTGGTCGGCGCGCTCGCGTTCCCCTCCTGCGCCCGGCTCATCACCCCGCGCCTCACGCTCGCAGGGGCTGCCGTGCTCATCGGCGTCGGGTACCTGATGTTCCTGCCCTTCCACCACAGCTACTCGCAGGTCCTCACCAACATGATCGTCGTGGGACTCGGATCCGGCGCCCTCGTGGCCGCCCTCCCTGCTGCGGCGGCAGCCGCCGCGCCGGCCGACCGCACGGGCGTCGCGACGGGGCTCACGAACTCGACCAAGACCCTCGGCGGGGCCGTGGCGTCCGCGATATTCGGGATCGTGCTGATGCACGGCACCACCGGGGCGGCGGACGGCGGCACGGCGGGCAGCTTCGAGGGTTACGTCACGGTCTGGGTGGTGTGCGGCGGATCCGCACTCGTCGCGGCGGCGACCCTGCTCTTCGTGGTGCCCAAGCACGCGTTCCAGGACCGCGCGGCGGCCTCGGTCGCACGCTGAGCGCTGCCCTGGCTCCCCACCCACCACGGGCTACCCGCCACGCGCTACTCGCTCGCGCCGCGCCCGTGCCCGTGCCCGCAGATCGGCGCTCCGCCGCCGAAACGCGCTTACTGTTCGCAGATCGCCCATTCGAGTGGTCTGAATGGGCGATTTGCGAACAGTAAACGAGGGTGTGCAGCGGCTCCATGACGGGATACTCGAACGGGGGCGCGAGGGCGCGCGGGCTCGGGGGCACGGGGCACGGGAACACCGAGCGAGCGATCCGGCCGCGCGTCAGCCGAGCAGTTCGCGGGCGATCCCGATCGCCTCGGCGAGCAGGTCATCGAGGCGATGGCGTCCGGCCCCGAGATCGGCCCAGCGCCACACGGCGGAGACGAGCGCTGCGGCGTAGCCCGCCGCGAGGATCTCGGCGCGGACCCGATCCGCGCCGCCGCGCACCAGCCGCTCCGCGACCGCGTCGGCGATGCGGGCCTGCCGGGCGGCGCGACCGGTGGCGAGCTCCTCCTCCACGCCCATCGTGCGGGCGTCGACGATCGCGAGCGCCAGCGTGTCGGGCGTCTCGCCCTCGGCGAAGCTCGCGAGGGCGTCGACCAGCTCGACGCCCGAGTCGGCGAGCGCCCCGAGCAGCGCCTCGACCCGGCGGTCGAGCACGTACCAGAGGATCTCCGACTTCCCAGCGAAGTAGTTGAAGAAGCTCGACCGGCTCACGCCCGCACGGCGTGTGATCTCGGTCACCGAGGCGGACTCGTAGCCCTGCTCCAGGAACAGCTCGCAGGCCGCGTCGGCGAGCACCTCGCGCGAGGAGGCGTGCGGTCGGCCGCGGGAGGGGGTGGACATGCCCCCACCCTATCGCCGCTCCCCCGCACCGGACGCCGGCCCGCACACACCGACCCGCACTGGGCACCGGGCAGCCTCAGGCGCCGGCCCGCACCGGGCGCCGGCCCGCACCGGGCGCGGGGCCGACCCCCGGATGCCGCGCTCGGCACTCCCCATACGGTAAACTCTCGTTGTTTGACTCGATCTATTAAATGGCAGGAGCTCAGCGCACCCATGATCCAGCATTCCTCCCCTCTCAGGGCCGCCCGCGGCCTCGGTCTTCTGGCGCTCGCGGCCGTCGGCGCGCTCGTGCTCAGCTCGTGCGCCGGGCCGGACGCGAACGGGGGCGATGCGGGATCGGGCGCCGTCCAGGAGGGCGGCACCCTCGTCTACGCGACGGGCGACGCCGAGCCCACCTGCCTCGACCCGCACGTCGGCGGCAACTACCCCCAGGCGCTCATCTCGACGCAGTACCTCGAACCGCTGGTGGGCCGCGATGCGAGCGGCGCGATCACCCCCTGGCTGGCGAGCGACTGGACCCCGAGCGACGACGGGCTCACCTGGGACTTCACCCTGCAGGAGGGCGTGACCTTCACCGACGGCACGCCGCTCGACGCCGAGGCCGTCAAGGTCAACATCGAGCATCTGCAGGATCCCGAGACCCAGTCGTCCACCGGCTACCTCGCGGTGCAGAAGATCGCCGAGATCGAGACCGTCGACGAGACGCACGTGCGCTTCCACCTCTCGGAGCCCGATTCCGCGCTGCTCGAGTCGCTGAGCCAGCAGTGGACCGCGATCCAGTCGCCCGCCGGCATCGCGCGCGGCATGGAGGAGAACTGCCAGGCGCCCATCGGCACCGGCCCCTTCGTCATCGAGAGCTGGACCCCGCAGCAGCAGATCGACCTGGTGCGCAACGACGACTACCGCACCCCCGGCCCGGAGGCCGACCACGACGGACCCGCCCACCTCGAGCGCATCGAGTGGCGCTTCATCCCCGACGCCGCCACCCGTCACGCGGCTCTCGTCTCGGGCGAGGTGCACGTGATCGACAACCCGCTGCCCAGCGACATCGTCGCCGCCGAGGGCGCAGACATCGAGCACATCGACGCGCCCCGACCCGGCGCCTCCAACCGCATCGAGCTGAACTCGGGCCAGGCCCCCTTCGACGACGTCCGCGTGCGTGAGGCCTTCATCCGCGTCGCCGACCCGAACCCGGGCATCGACGCGCTCTTCCAGGGCACCGCGCTGCGTTCGTACTCGGCGCTCTCGAGCGTCGAGCCCACCGCGGTGAGCGACGAGTCGCTGTTCGCGACCGACCCCGACGCCGCGAACGAGCTGCTCGACGAGGCCGGCTGGACCGAGAAGAACGCCGACGGCGTGCGCGTCAAGGACGGTGAGACCCTCACCGTGCGCTTCCCCGTCAGCACCAACCAGTCCACCGCCGCGGAGCAGTCGCTGTTCGAGCAGATCCAGGCCAACGCGGCGGCGGTCGGCTTCGAGGTCGTGCTGACCCCCGTCGATCTGAGCAGCTGGTACGGCGCCCTCGCGGCCCACGAGTACGAGGCCGTGAGCGCGCCCTACACGAAGGTCGGCCCGGCCGTGCTGCGCACGGTCTACCACTCCGACAGCATCGTGCCCGCCCCCTCCGGATACTTCGCCAACAACGCCCAGCTGTCCGATCCCGAGCTCGACCGCATCCTCGACGAGGCGGCCGCCACGCTCGATGAGCAGCAGCGCACGGAGCTCTACGCCGACGCGCAGCAGCGCATCCTCGAGAGCTTCACGGTGCTCCCGCTCTACGACCAGCAGAACCACTTCCTGGTGCAGGGCGCGACCGGTGTCACCACCCTCGGCACGGTGGCCACGCCGACCTTCGTCAACGCGCAGCTGACGGAGTAAACTCCCTCCGATGGTCGAGCGAGCGGCGGAGCGAGGGGACGGGGCTCCCTCGGAGGGGGTTTCGGCCCGCTCCGCGCGCTCGACCCGCGGCCGGAGCAGAGGCGTGCGGATCGCGCGCGCCGTCGCGGGGAGGATCGGCGCGGCGCTGCTCGTGGTGTGGATCACCGCGACCGTCGTGTTCTTCGCGCTGCGCATCTCGGGCGACCCGCTCGAGGCGGTCATGGGCGGCCCCGGCTCGCAGGCCGGCCCGGAGGCCGTGGCCCGCGCGGAGGAGGCCTACGGCCTCGACCAGCCGCTGGTGGTGCAGTATCTCGCGCAGCTCTGGCGCACGGCGACGCTGCAGTTCGGCGACTCCTACGCCCGCAAGCAGCCCGTCACCGATCTGCTCGCCGCGAACCTGCCGCCGACCCTGCTCATCGCGACGCTCGCCCTGCTCATCGCGTGGGCGCTCGCCGTGTTCGGCGCCCTCATCGGGGCCGTGAGCCGCGGCCGCCTCGGACGGGTGGTGCGCGCGGTGCTGTCCGGGGTCGAGACCGTCGCCTCGGTCACCCCGCAGTTCTTCGTCGGGGCCGTGCTGATCCTGGTGTTCGCGAGCGGGCTCGGGATCCTGCCCGCCACGAGCACCGGCGCGAAGCCGGCCGGGCTGGTGCTGCCCGTGATCACGCTCGCCGTGCCCATCGCCGGATACCTCGCGCACGTGCTGCACGGTTCGCTGGCCGAGGCGGACGCGGCGCCGTTCGCCACGACCGCCCGCGCCCGCGGCGCCTCGGAGACGCGGGTGCTGCTGCGCCACACCCTGCGGCACGCCGCGCTGCCCGGCATCGCGCTCTCGGGGTGGGCGTACGGTTCGCTGCTCAGCGGGGCCGTGGTGGTGGAGGCGCTGTTCGCGCGGCAGGGCCTCGGCCGCATGCTGCTCGAGGCCGCCACGGTGCGCGACGTGCCGGTGGTGATCGGCGCGGTCGTGGTGATCGCACTGCTGTACGTGGTCATCATGCTGATCTCCGACCTGCTGGAGCACGTCGTCGATCCCCGGCTGCGGCGCGGGATCGCGCCCTGGGAGGCATCATCGGATCCGCTGCAGGCGGCCCGGAACGCGGCGACCGAGGTGGTGGGCTCGTGAGGGTCGCCGCGCGCGCCTGGAGGTCGCTCGGATGGGCGGGAACCGCGAGCAGCGCCGTGCTGATCCTCGCCCTGCTCGCGGTGTGCGCACCGCAGCTGCTCGCCCCCGGCGACCCGCTGGCCGTGCACCCGGCCGACGCCTTCACTCCCCCGTCGGCCGCGCACCCCTTCGGCACCGACGAGTCGGGGCGCGACCTCTACACGCGCGTGGTGCACGGCGCGGCCGCATCGGTCGGCATCGGCCTCGCGGCGACCGGCATCGGCATCGGCATCGGAGCGGCCCTCGGTTTCGCCGCGGGTCTGGGTCCGCGACTGCTCGACGCCTCCCTGGGCCGCGTCTTCGAGGTGCTGTTCGCGCTCCCCACGCTCGTGATGGCACTGCTCTTCATCTCCGTCATGGGCTCGGGCCCGACCGCGTCGATCATCGCCATCGGCCTCGCGACGATCCCCGGCTACGCGCGCATGCTGCGCGCCCGCGTGCGCGGCATCGCATCGAGCGGATACGTCGAGTGGGCCCGGCTCGACGGGGCCGGACCGGTGCGGGTCTTCTCGCGGCACATCGCGCCGAACTCGCTGTGGCCGCTGGTCTCGGCCGCCACGCTCGGGATCGGCCAGGCCATCGTCTGGGTCTCCGCCCTCGGCTTTCTGGGGCTCGGCGCCCTGCCGCCCTCCCCGGAGTGGGGCGCGATGCTGAATGCGGGGCGCGTGTACCTGACGACGGCGTGGTGGATGACGGTGTGCCCCGGCCTCGCGATCGTCGTCACGGCCGCGGCGCTGACCGTGATCGGGCGGCGGATCGGAGGGGTGTCCCATGAGTGATCGGTTCCCTGGGCCGGGCGACCGGGTTCCGGGGCGGGATCGGAGGGCGGAACGCCGCTCTCTCGAGCGCGCCGAAGAATCCGCTTCGCCCGTGCTGGAGGTCGCGGGGTTGACGGTTTCGCTCGCGAGCGCGAGGCCGGGGCGGGGGGAGGGAGACGCCGGCGCGGTACTGGAGGGGGTGTCGCTGCGCGTCGAGGCCGGCGAGTGCCTCGCGATCGTCGGGGAGTCGGGCGCCGGGAAGTCGGTGCTCGCCCGCACGCTGCTCGGGCTCACGCAGGCGGATCACGGCTGGCGCGTGCGCGCCGATCGCTTCGAGGTGGCGGATCGCGATGCGCGCCGGCTGTCCCAGCGCCAGTGGCGCGGGCTCCGGGGGCGCACGGTGTCGCTCGTGCTGCAGGACGCGCTGCAGTCGCTCGACCCGCTGCGCACCATCGAGGCCGAGGTCGGCGAGGCGCTCGCGATCCGGGGCGTGCGCGGCCACCGGCGCCGGGAGGCCGTCATCGCGGCGCTGGCGGCGGCCGGCCTCCCCGACGCGGCCCGTCGCCTGCGGCAGCGCTCCACCGAGCTCTCCGGCGGGATGCGGCAGCGCGCGCTCATCGCCTCGGCGCTCGTGGACGCGCCGCGGCTGCTCGTCGCCGACGAGCCGACCACCGCACTCGACCCGACGACCGCCGCCCGGGTGCTGCGGCTCTTCGACGAGGTCAAGCATCAGGGCACCGGGCTCGTGCTCATCAGTCACGACCTGGCGAGCGTCGCGCGGATCGCGGACCGCATCGCGGTGCTGGACCGCGGCCGGATCGTCGAGTCCGGCACTGCCGAGGAGGTGCTGGAGCGACCACGGCACCCGGCCGCGCGCGTGCTCGTGGACGCGATCCCGCGCGGCGCGAAGCCCGCCGCTCCGCGCGGATCGGCCGACGGACCCGAGCTCCTCTCGCTGCGGGGCGCAGCGCGCAGGTTCCCCTCGCCGGAGGGCGGCACGACCGGGGTGCAGGGGGTCGATCTCGTGCTGCGCCGGGGCGAGGCGGTCGGCGTCGTCGGCGAGTCCGGGGCGGGGAAGAGCACGCTGGCCCGGCTGCTCGTGGGCGCCGAGCAGCCCGACGCGGGCACCGTCGAACTCGCCGATCCGGGTCGCCGCATCCGGCTGATCCCCCAGGATCCGCTCGCCACCTTCGACCCGCGCTGGCGGGTGGAGCGCATCATCGGCGCCTCGATCAAGGGCGCCGCCGGGGCAGCGTCGACCCCCGCGGCGGCGGCTCTCACGCCGGCGGCACTGCTCGAGCAGGTGGGCCTCGGACCCGAGCTGCTGCGCAGGCACCCGGCCACGCTCTCGGGCGGCCAGCGGCAGCGGGTGGCGATCGCGCGCGCCCTGGCCGCAGAGCCCGACGTGCTGGTGTGCGACGAGCCGGTCTCGGCGCTCGACGTCTCCACCCAGGCCGGCATTCTCGCGCTGCTGCGCGAGCTGCAATACCGGCGCGGGGTCGCGATCGTCTTCGTGTCGCACGACCTCGCCGCCGTGCGCACGGTCTGCGACCGGGTGCTGATCATGCGGGACGGCAGGATCGTCGAGGAGGGGGGCACGGAGGAGGTCCTCACGGCGCCGCGGGATCCCTTCACCCGCGAGCTCGTCGCGAGCTCCGGCGCACTCGCCCTCGGATGATACGCGCCGCCCGTGAAGGTGTCCACCCTCTGCAGGGGCGCGCCGCGGCGGGGATACGGTCGAGGTGTCAGCGGGGCGGCGCACCGCCCCGGAGCACGTGCGCGTGAGGGAGGTTCCGATGCGACACGAAGATCACGACGACCGGGAGCCGATGAGCGGCTCCGAGCGGGCCGAGGGCGACCGGGGAGACGGGCTGGAGCCCGCGGTCGATCCCGACGGCCGGGAACGCCTGGCCGAGGAGCGGCCCGACGCACCGCATCCGGCCACGCGATTCGACGCCGGCACCGGGCAGGGCACCGTCACGGGCCCGCCGCACGACATCGACCACCTGGATCGGCCGATCCTGGACGGCTCGACCATGAGCGACGAGGCGGAGGCCTCGGTGCCCAACCCGCATCGCGGACAGGTCGACCCCGCACTGGCGCACCGCCAGCCCGCCCTGACCAATACGAGCACCACCCGCTGGCTCGTCGCGGCGATCGTGGCGGCGGTGGTCGTGTCGGCCGCCCTGTTCGCGCTGTATCCGTGGAATCCCCTGTGGTGCAGCATCGGCATCGGCTTCGCCCTCGTGGCGCTGCTCGCCATGCTCGCGGTGCGCGCGACGAAGCTCTCGCGCCCCGTGCGCCTGCGCGTCGAGGCCGTGCTGCTCGGCGCGATCTGGCTCGTCCCGCTCGCGATCTTCATCGCGGTGCTCGCCACCTCGGCCGACGAGATCTGGTAGCCGGGCTCTAGAGGTGCTTGCCGCCCGTCACCGGCAGCACCGCGCCCGAGACGTACGAGGCCGCTTCCGAGGCCAGGTAGACGTACGCGCCCGCGAGTTCGGCGGGCTGGCCGGGACGCCCGAGCGGCGTGTCCTCGCCGAAGTGCTCGAGCTTCTCCTCCCAGCCGGTCGCCGGGATCAGCGGGGTCCAGATGGGGCCGGGGGCCACGGCGTTGACGCGCACGCCGCGCTCCCCCTGCTGCTCGGCGAGCGCGCGCGTGAACGCGACGAGGGCCGCCTTGGTCATGGCGTAGTCGAGCAGATCGGGTGAGGGGTTGAACGACTGGATGGAGGCGGTGACGACGACGCTCGCCCCCGGACCGAGATGGGGCGCCGCCTCGCGCATGATGAGGAGCGGCGCCACGAGGTTGGTCGAGAAGACGTTCAGGATCTCCTCGCGATCGATCGCCGCGTCGGCCTCGCGCTCCCGCTGCACCCCGGCGTTCAGCACGAGCACATCGAGGCCGCCGAGTTCGGAGACCGTGCGCTCCACGATGTCGACGCACACCGCCTCCTCCCGCAGATCCCCCGGGAGCAGCAGGCAGCGCACGCCGGCCGCCTCGACGAACTCGCGGGTCTGATCCGCGTCGTCCTGCTCCTCGGGAAGGTAGGAGATCGCGACATCGGCCCCCTCACGGGCGTACGCGATGGCGACCGCCCGGCCGATGCCGGAGTCGCCGCCGGTGATGAGCGCGCGCAACCCGGTGAGGCGCGCGCTGCCCAGGTAGCTGCCCTCGCCGTGGTCCGGGCGGGGGCTCATCCGGTCGGTGTCGCCCGGCTGCTCCGCCTGCTGCTGCGCCGGCATCGGGGGAAGCGGGTGCTTCGTCCGGGGGTCGGTGTTGGGGGTCATGGCGGCTCCTCTCGCGGGTGTCGGTCTGGCGGGCGCGCCGACGCCGCCACGGGACGCGTCCGGCGCCGGCCGGGGATCAGTGGTTGCGCAGCTTGTCGATGAGCTCGCTCTTCCTGAGCTTGGAGTAGCCCGTGATCCCGAGCTCCTTCGCCCGCTCGCGCAGCTCGTCCACGGTCCGATCCTCGTAGTCCTCGGCGTTGCCTCCGCGGCGCCCCACCTCGGAGCGTCCTTCCTTCGCCGCGGCGTTCGAGATCCGCGCCGCTTTCTCCTCCGAGGCCCCGTCGTCTCGTAGACGCTCGTAGAGTTCGGGATCCTTCAGCTGCGGTCGTCGCTGTCTGGGCATCGTGGCACACTCCTGACGTGCTCCGCGCATCGCGCATGGGTCGGTGGGCCCTTCCGACGGTAGACCCCCGCGCAGCCGAGGAGGAGGCCCTCGACAGCTCCGCCGCGAGGGGGTACTCTGCCCGGCGGCGAGGCATCGCAAGCGGGCCCGCGCGCGCCGGGCCGGGTCTGCCACAGTCATCGCGCTCCCGCAAGGCCCTGACACCGCCCCCCGCGGCGGTCGTACGATCGCCGCATGAAAGTCGTCTTCATCTGGTGGATCGCGGTGGTGATCGTGGGCCTCGCGGCCATGTTCATCGTTCCGCTGGCGGGGAGGTGACCCGTGAGGATCAGGGATCACGCGCTCTCGCTCGCCTTTGCCGCGGCGTTCATCGTGACGCTCGCGGGGCAGTCGATCGCGGGGCTCGCCGCGCACAACGAGGAGCAGCTGGCGCACGGGGCGCACGGGAGCACCTGGCTCGACTTCGTCACCTCGTCGGACTTCGTCGTCGACGTGGCGGAGAACTGGCAATCGGAGTACCTGCAGTTCTTCCTGTTCATCCTGGCCACCGTCTGGTTCGTGCAGCGCGGCTCCCCCGAATCGAAGAAGCCGGGCGACGAGGGCACGGGAACCGAGGAGGACCAGTTGCTCGGGGATCACGCCCGCCCCGACTCCCCCGCGTGGGCCCGCCACTCGGGCTGGCGCCGCTGGGTCTACAGCAACTCGCTGCTGCTCGTGATGGGAGCGGTCTTCGTGCTGTCCTGGCTCGCGCAGGCGGTGGCGGGCACGACCGTGTTCAACGAGGAGCAGGCGCTGCACGGAGAGCAGGCGGTGTCGTTGCTCGAGTACGTGGTCTCGGCGGACTTCTGGAACCGCACGCTGCAGAACTGGCAGTCCGAATTGCTCGCCGTCGGCAGCATGGTGGCCTTCTCGATCTACCTGCGGCAGCGAGGATCGGCCGAGTCGAAGCCCGTCGGGATGCCCCATGACCGGAGCGCCGTCGAGTCGGAATGAGTGAAGGAGAGGAGAGAAGCGCCGTGTCAGCACCGTTCGATACCAGCGGCAGCACCTTCGAGTTGCACCCGCTCACCACGATCTATCAGCTCGAGGGGGTGCTGCGCCGCTACCCGGACCTGCATGTGAGGTATTCGGAGGGACCGGTCGAGGATTCCCGCAGCCGCAGCGTCGACACCGAGAGCGGCCTCGAACTGCCCGGGCTCTCGGTGAACCCGCTGCAACCCGAGCCCTGGTGGCACCGTCCCATCGCCGACTGGATCGCGCGCCAGCTCTGCCAGTACCGGCACCTGCAGCAGCAGAACCCGGATCGCTTCCCCTGGGTGCTCACCGGCTCGGTGGTCGCGAGGGGGCCCGACTGCGAGCCGCTGCTGCGGGACGTGGTGGCCGTGGCGCGGCTCTCGGGATCACTGCTCGAGGAGGCCGAGGAGCGCTATCGAGCGCACTTCGACGCCGGCCAGGGCCCGGAGGATTGATCCGGGTTCTCCCAGCGGGACACGGGCCGGCCGTCAGCGCCGCTCCAGGTCGTCGAGGGCGGGGCCCTCGAGGCGGGTGCCGTCGGCGGCGAAGCGCGATCCGTGCAGCGGGCAGTCCCAGCTGCGCTCCGCCGCGTTCCACGCCAGGACCCCGCCGAGGTGGGGGCAGGCACCCGAGACCCGGCAGAGCCGGCCGTCGACGCGGGATACGCCGACCGGAGACAGCCCCTCGCGAGCCATCACGCCCTCCCCCTCGGCGGGATCCGCGTCGTCGACCGACCCGCCGATCTCCACTCCCGCCCAGCCGCCGACCATCCGCCCGGCCACGGAGATGTTCGTGCTCAGTGCGTCGCGCACGTCGAAGAGGCTCAGGTGGTGGTCGCGCAGCGTCGCCGCCCAGTCGAGTCGTCCGCCGAGCAGGTCCGATGCGATGGTGAGCGCGGCGGCCACCGCGTTCGTCATCCCCCACTTCCGGTAGCCGGTGGCCGTGTAGATCCGCTCCCCGGCACCCGGCAGCGGACCGGCGTAGGGCACGCGCGAGTGGCTGCGATAGTCCTGCGCCGCCCACCAGTGCGCGCGACGGGCACCCGCGAATCGCTCCGCGGTCCAGGCGTCGAGCTCCTCGAGGATCGAGCGGGTGTCGCCGGAGCGGCCGGTGACGTGGGCGCCCCCGCCCACGAGCAGCAGCGGTTCGCCCGCGGTGCCGTGAGCCGTGCGCAGCGACCGATCCGGCGCGTCGACGGAGAGGTACATGCCCGTGGGCAGCACGTCACCGGGCACCCGGTACGCGCAGACGAACGACCGCGACGGTTCGAGCCGCGCGAAGAACAGGCCCCGGTCGAGCACGGGCGTGCCCGTCGCCAGCACGCAGGTCTCGGCGGTGAGCACGCCGAGTTCGGTCACCACGCGCGCGCCCTCGCGATCGGTCTCGACGTCGCGCACGCGGCAGTGCTCCACGATGCGGCCCCCGCGCTCCTCCAGCTCGGCGGCGAGCACCCCGAGCACCTCCATCGGGTGCAGCTGCGCCTGGTCGCGGAGCACGATCGCGCCCGCCGCCTCGAAGGGCAGGCCCGTGTCGGCGCTCCACTCGACGGGGATACCCGCGGCCAGGGAGGCCTCGACCTCGCGCTCGAGCACGTCGAGGTGATCCTCGGAGTTCGCGTACGTCCAGGCGTGACGCCTCTCGCCCGGCGCCCCGCGATGCTCGAGCTCCCGCAGCAGCCAGGCCTGACCCTCGCGGTTGGCCTCGGCGTAGGCCCGCAGCACCTCGTCGCCGGCGTGCTCGCGCAGCTCCGAGAGCGCCGTGCCCTGGAGCAGACTCGCCTTGCCGGTGGTGTTCCCCGTGGTCACCGCCCCCGTGCGCCGGGCCTCGAGCACCGTCACCCGCTGCCCGGCGCGCGCGAGCAGCACGGCGGCGGTGAGACCGGTGAGCCCCGCGCCCACCACGACGGTGTCGACGCGCGCCGCGGGATCGAACGGCGCCGAGCGGGGAGCGGAACCCGTGAGCTGCCAGAGGGAGGAGGTCATACGTGCGACGCTACGACCGCGTCCGGCCGCCCGCGAGCCCCTTGACAAGGCGCTCGCGCCATCGTCCCTCGGATCTCCCGCGCCGCGGGCGGCGGACGGTCGACGACGCGCAGCAGACGGTCGACGACGGACGAGGCGGCCTCGACAGCGGGCGAAAGGATAGAGAATAGAACACCCCGTCGCGAGACGCAAGGGTGTGGCGCCGCGGCCCCGGCGGGCGAAGGCTTGACCAGTGCGGGCGTGCACCCGGCGGACGACCCGGTGCAGGGGTGGGAGGGTGCCATGAGACTGACGGTGGTCGGAGACGTGCTGCTGGAGCAGGATCCCGGAGATCCCTCAGGAGAGCCGGATCCCGGGGGTCCCCCCGGAGAACCGACCGCCGGCGCGCCTCCGTCCGGGACGGAACCGGGCTCCCGTCGCTCCCGAGCGGGAGGGGCCGGGCTCATCGCGACCATGCTGCGCGACGACGGCCACGAGGTCGAGCTCCTCACCGCGCTCTCCGACGACGAGGGCGCCGTCCGGTTGCGCGAGCACCTCGCCGGGATCAGGATCATCGCCTGCGCGTCCAGGGCGCCCACGCCCCTGGTGACCCGGCCGCGCGCCGGGAGCCGGGAGTCGCAGCGGATCCCCGAGCCCGGCGAGCGGCCACCACTGCCCCGGGTGACCTCGCGCATGCTCGCGGCCGTCGCGCGGGCCCGGGCCCTCATCGTCGCGGACCGCGGACGCCGCCTCCTCGAGCATCCCGAGCTGCGGGTCGCGGTGCACCGGAGAGGATCCGACGTCCCGCTCGTCTGGGACCCCCGGATCCCCGGAGCCGACCCGGTGCCCTCGTGCCGGCTCGTGACGCCGAGCCTGCTCGACGCAGCGACGGCGGCGGGAACCCCGGCGCATCCGTCCGCCGCGGCCGAGGCCGCCGAGCGGCTGCAGCATCGCTACGGCTGCTGCGCGATCGCGATCACCCTCGGCGCGCAGGGCGCACTGCTCGTCGAGCAGGACCGCGAACCGCTGCTCGTGCGCTCCACCCCGGTCGACCCGGTCGACACCCGCGACGCGGGCTGCCGTTTCGTGGCCACCGCCGCGACCGTGCTCGCGCGGGGCGGCGATCGCCGCGAGGCCGTCCGATCCGGCGTCGCGGCAGCACGCGCCTATCTGGCGGCGGGCGGTGTCCGGGATCCGGATGCCGCGCACGCACGCCATCCGTCGGGGCGCGAACCGCAGCCGGATACCGATCTCCCGGTTCCGAGCGCGGCTCAGCCTCCGCTCAGCAGGAGCAGGGCGCACCGCTCCTCGACGCTCAGATAGCGGCGCGGCCGCATGCGCGCCCGCGCCCGCTGCAGGCGCTCGACGACCTTCGGGTCCTCGAATGCCGCGAGCGCCCGCGGATCGACGTACGAGGACCTCGTCACCGCCGTGGTGTTGCCCAGGATCTCGGCGGCCTCGCCCACGGCCTCCCGCGCCGCGGCCGCGGCCCGCCGGGGGTCCGCGAGCTCCTCCGCATCCGCCTCGAGCAGCGCCCGCACCACGATGAGGGTGCCGCCCCAGGTGCGGAAGTCCTTCGCCGAGAACTCGGCGCCCAGGTGGCGCTTCACGTACGCATTGACGTGCCTGGCCCGCAGCGGGTGCACGACGTCGTCCTCGCCGAAGAAGCGGAAGACGTCGCGGCCCGGCAGCTCGTTCAGGCGCCCGAGCAGCCGCGCGACGCGCGGATCCCGCACCCGCCTGCGCTGGCGCTGCCCGCTCTTCCCCGTGAAGTCGAACTCCACGGAATCGGCCGAGACGCGCACGTGCCGCGTGCGCAGCGTCGTGATGCCGTAGCTGCGGTGCCGCGCCGCGTACTCGGCGTTGCCCACGCGGAACAGCTCGCGGTCGATGAGCCGGATCACGCACGCGGTCACCCGGTCACGGCTCAGACGCCGTCGCCGGAGGTCCCGGTCCACTCGGGCGCGCAGCTGCGGCAGCGCCTCGCCGAAGCGCACGACCCGGTCGAACTTGCGCCGATCCATCCGCCGCCGGAAGGCGGGATGGTAGATCGCCTGGGTGCGGCCGGCCGCGTCCAGGCCCCGAGCGAGCACCTTCGCCGACGGCGAGCGCGCGATCTCCACGTCGGTCCACGCGGGTGGGATCGCCAGTGCGTCCAATCGCTCGATCTCGCCGCGGGATCCGATCCGGCGCCCGTTCAGCCGGTAGACGAAACCGCCGTCCTCGACCTCACGCGTGATCGGCAGTCTGCGTCGCCGGCTCGCCATCGATCCTCGCTTCCGAGCCCTCGCTGCACGATCGATAGAGATCGAGGAGCCCCGGAATGCCGGCCTCCCGGAAGCGGTCGAGCTGGCGGCGCGCGGGAGCCCCGGCGCGGCGCCGTTCGACGTACCGCTCCACCCGTTCGAGGTCGCCGAAGCGTCTCAGCTCGGGCTCCACGCTCTGCACCGCGCGCTCGACGAACTCGAGCGCCGGGACCGAGGTGCCCGTGAGCGGATCGACCAGGTCGGTCGAGAGCCCGTTGCGCGCGGCGATCCAGATCGCGCCGTCGACGAGCCCCGGAGCGATCCCGGGCCGCGGCCGGCCCTCCCGGGCATCGCGCAGGCAGCGGTCGATGAGGGCGCGCACGAGCACGGCGAAGGCCACCGCGTCGGCCGCCTCGAGCTGCGAGTCGGCGATCCGCAGCTCGAGCGTCGGATAGTTCTGCGAGAGCCGCGCCTCCCAGGTCACGATGCCCGGGTCGAGCAGCACCCCGCTGCCGACGAGCTGCTCCACCGACGCGGCGTACTCCGCACCGTCGGCGAACGGGGGCGGGTAGCCGGTGACCGGCCACGAGCGGTTCATGATCTGCCGCCAGCAGGCGAAGCCCGTCTCCTCCCCGCACCACAGCGGCGAGTTGGCGGTCAGGGCGAGCAGCATCGGCGCCCATCGCGCGAGCCGTGCCAGCGCCTCGACGCCCGCGTCGGCGGAGGGGATCTCCACGTGCACGTGGGTGCCCGTGACGTACTGGTACGAGGAGGCGTTGCGCAGCTCCGCGTCGATCGCGCGGTAGCGGGCCCTCGGAGTGACCGTGCCCGCCTCCTCGCCTCCCACCGGCGGCAGTCCGGTTCCCGCGAGCACGATCCCGCGCGAGGCGGCCTCCCGCGACACCGCCGAGCGGAAGCCCGTGAGTGATTCCTCGGCCTCGTCCGCCTCCCGGCAGACCGGCGTCGCGGTCTCGAGCTGGCTCGAGAAGAACTCGCGCTCGGCGCGGTCGCCCAGCTGCGGCACGGCGCGGATCAGCTCCGCGGCCCGGTCGCTCGGGAGGCCCGTCTCCGCGTCCAGCAGCAGATACTCCTCCTCGACGCCGAAGGTGCGCGTGTCGCCCGCCTGCGTGTTCGCCATCCCCACTCCCTCTCCTCGGTTCTCCATCGTCGCTGTCGTCGGCTCGCGCACCGCGCCGCCTCGGCCGCCCCGGCCGACCGGGCGGGGGCGGCCCGCGGGATGCTCACCCGGAGAGCGGATCGCCCGGCCGGTCGATGGTGCCGCGCCAGGCGCCCGTCTCGAAGCCGTTCGTCTCCAGCAGCCGCGCGAACTCGCGCAGGTCGGCGCCCACCTGGGCGTCGTCCAGCTGCAGCACGGCGCCCGCCTGCTCCACGAAGCCCTCGGGCTCCCAGTCGAGCTGGAGGCGCACCCGGGTCTCGTCGTCGCTGAGCCGGTGGAACGTGACCACCCCTGCCTGCCGCGGACCCTCGACGCTCTTCCACGCGATCCGCTCGTCGGGGATCTGCTCGGTGATCTCGGCGATGAACTCGCGCTCGACCCGGGCCACGCGCACCCGCCAGGCGAGTCTCGTGTCGTCGATCTGCCGCACCTCCTCCACGCCCCACATGAACGCGGGGAAGTCCTCGAACTGGGTCCACTGGTTGTAGACGGTGCTCACGGGGAGCCCGATGTCGATGTCGCTCGTCACGGTGTGCACGGTGTCGTCTCCTTCATCGTCTGGCTGCACGGTCGGTTCGAGCGTATGGGGGCGCGTCGCGGGTGTCAGCGGGGTTGATTTCCCAGGGGCGCACGGGGTATCGCCCGCTCAGCGCCCGCGATCCGCGTACTCCGGCAGCGGATCGCTCGGCACGACGACCACGTCGTGGATCTTCCAGTCGATCCCCTCGATCCCCTCGGCGACAGCGCCGAGGGCTTCGAGGGGCACGCTGTCGTCGTACGGCTGCACGAACGCCTCGACGTGCAGCACCTGGCCCTCGTCGCGGATCCTGACCGCGGCGTCGGCCACCCACTCCTGCGCCCTGAGGTACTCCACGATCTTCTTGCCCAGCGGATGCGGCTCTGCCCCGTCGACCGTTCGGGCCCGCTGGTCCATGAGGTCGGAGACGGCGGCCCCCGTGTTGCGCAGTCCGTCCCACACGATCCCGAGCGAGATGAACAGCGCCGCAGCGCCGTCGAGCCACCAGAGGCCCAGCCCCACGCCCAGCACACCGACGATCGACGCCGCGTTCGTCTGCCAGTCCGCCTTCGCCATGTCGGCGTCGGCGTAGAGCAGCTTGTTGTGGAGCACCGGTGCGATGCGCGACTTCGCGGGGCCGTAGAGCAGCACCGGGCCGACCACGATGACCGCCATCACCCCGATCATGATCCAGCCGAGCCACACCGTGTGCCCCAGCACCCGCACCGTGCCGATCGTGGGATGATCTGCGGCCACGAGTCCCGTGACGGCCTCGATCGCGAGGTGGGTGCCCACGGCCAGCAGGGCGACGCCCGCGACCAGGTGGCCGATTCCCATGACGCGGTGCCAGCCGTACGGATGCTTCGCCGACGGCTTCCGGCGCACGAGCAGGAGCGCGACGAAGAAGGCGAGCTGCGGCAGCAGGGAGAGCATGTCCTCGATCCAGGCGGTCTTCATCGCCTGGGAGTTGCCGAGCACGAACGCGACGATCACGATCGTGCAGACGGTGTAGCCGATCGTGAACAGCTGCCAGCGGACCGCCCGGCGCAGCGCCTCCCGCTGCTCCTCCGGGAGGTGTTCGCGGTCGCTCTGACGGAACGCCGCGCGGTTCACGACCCGGCCTCCTCATCGAGGAAGCGCTCGAGCTCCGTGAGGAAGGCGTTCTCGCCGAGCGGCACGAACACGACGAGCGCGCGGCCGTCCGAGCCCGGCACCCCGGGATAGCCGCGGCTCACGCCGACGCGGTCCGACCAGGGGGTGCCGTCCGTGAAACCGCCGACCGCGAGATCGAGCTCGCCCTCCTCCAGCATGCCGACGATCCCCTCCTCGCCGCGCACCGTCCACTCCGGGGTCGCATCGATCCTGCGGGCGAAGTCCTCCACCAGGTCGATCAGGGCACCCGACGGCTCGCCGCCCGACACCTCCACGAGCCCCGGTTCGGGCGAGAGGCCCACGCGCAGCGTGCCGCCCCGCACCCCCTCGAGCGTGCCGTCCGGATCGGTCGGCACGGTCAGGCCGCACCCCTGCAGTCCGAGCCCCAGCAGCAACGCCGCCGAGACCGTGACGATCCGTCCGCACCGTCCGCGCCCTCTTCGCACCCGCCGTCCTCCCGCTCAGCCCGCCGCGCTTCTCGCGGCTCCTGCTTCGAGTGTGGCCCGAACCAGCGCCGGTTCCCAGGCCTTGACACGGCGGGAGAGGACCTACTCGGACCCGATCACGATCCCGGTGCGCAGCTCGGCCAGCAGGGCCAGCACCGCTGCCGCGGTCTCGGGATCGGGGACCCGCTCGCTCGCGGCGGTCTCGCCCGGCCCCACCTTGATCCCCAGGTCGTCGGGGCCCAGGCTGGCGAAGACGTCCTCGTCGGTGACGTCGTCGCCGAGGAAGAGCACGGGACCCGGGGGCAGCGCGGCGCGGATCCGCTGCAGCACCGACCCCTTGTCGGCCGCGCGAACCGAGAACTCCCGCACCTCCTTGCCCTCGCGCACATGCATGCCCGCGGTCGTGCCGAGCTCGACCGCCGCGGCGAGCAGCTCGACGGCCTGTTCCCGATCGGGTACCTCCCGCGTGTGCACCGCGAGCCCGAAGGGCTTGTACTCGAGCCGCACGCCGGCCTCCTCGCCCAGCACGCGGGCGAAGCGCCTCGCCAGCCAGCCGAGCCGCCGTTCCTCGTCCTCGGTGAGCGCCCCTCCCTCGAGGTTCACCTCGCTGCCGTAGGTGCCGGGGTTCTTCGCGCCGGCACCGACGCCCACCAGCTCCGAGCCGTGCGAACCGGACACGATCCAGGCGTCGATGTTGAGCCCAGTCTCGGCGAGCCCGGCCAGCGAGCGCCCCGTGAGCAGAGTGACGCTCGTGCCCTGGGCTCCCGCCAGCACGTCGAGCGCCTGCTGGGCGCGGGGCAGGATCCTCGCATCCTGCGGGCGCGGCACGATGGGGGCCAGCGTGCCGTCGAAGTCGGTCGCGACGATCAGCGCGGGCGACGCCGCGAGCCTGCGCACCCGGTCGTCGATGCTGCGCGGCACGAAGGCGGCGCCCACCTGGATGGGCTCCGTGCGCTCGCCGCTCGGGCCGACCTGCCGCGACTCGGCCGCGGCCTGCACCGCGCCCAGATAGCCCGCGGCCCAGTGCGCGACGTCGTTGTGGTGCACGGCGCGCCGCAGGGACCGCATGCGGCGCCGCTGCTCCTCCCGGGGCATGTGGGCGGCGCGCACGATGGCCGCCTTGAGTCCCTCGATGTCGTGCGGGTTGACGAGCAGCGCGTCGCGCAGCTCGTCGGCCGCCCCCGCGAACTCGCTCAGCACGAGCACGCCGTGCTCGTCGGCGCGGCAGGCGGCGTACTCCTTCGCCACGAGGTTCATCCCGTCGCGCAGCGGCGTGACGAGCATCACGTCGGCCGCGAGATACAGGGCCACCATCTCGTCGCGCGTGTAGCCGCGGTGCAGGTACACGAGCGGGGCGCGCCCGATCGCTCCGTGCTCGCCGTTGATGCGGCCGACCGTCACCTCGACCTCGTCGCGCAGCTGGCGGTAGGCCTCGACGCGCTCGCGGCTCGGCGTCGCGACCTGCACGAACACGATGTCTGCGGCATCGATCTCGCCGTCGGCGAGCAGCTCGTTGTAGGCCTTGAGCCGGTGCCGGATCCCCTTGGTGTAGTCGAGCCGGTCGATCCCGAGCATCAGGGTCTTCGGATTGCCGAGCTCCTCGCGGATCTCCTGCGCCCGTCGGCGCACCTCGGGGCGCTCGGCCACCGACGCGAACGCGTCCGCGTCGATCGAGATGGGGAACTCCTGCGCCAGCACCGTGCGCGAGGGGCTGTCCGCCGTGGCCGGCACGACGACGGTGTTGCCGAGCGCGGGGGCGCGGGTGAACCGCTCGGCGGTGGTGCGGAACGCGACCGCGTCGGTGACCTGCTGGAAACCGATCACATCGGCGCCCAGGAGCCCCTCCACGATGCGCTTGCGCCACGGCAGCTGGGCGAAGAGGCGGCTCGGCGGGAACGGGATGTGCAGGAAGAACGCGATGGTGAGGTCGGGCCGCAGTTGGCGCAGCAGCGCCGGCACCAGCTGCAGCTGGTAGTCGTGCACCCACACGATCGCGTCCTGCGCCGCCTCCTGCGCCACGCGCTCGGCGAAGCGGCGGTTCACCTGCCGGTAGCGGTCCCACCACTCGCGATGGTACTCCGGCTGCGCGATGACGTCGTGGTAGAGCGGCCACAGCGTGCCGTTCGAGAAGCCCTCGTAGTAGAGCTCGACGTCCTCCTCGCTCAGCTCCACGGGCGCCAGGCGCATCGAGCCGATCTCGAACGGGTCGATGTGCTCGTCCGCGCTCCCGGCCCACCCCACCCAGAGACAGCCGAGCTGCTCGACGATCGGCTCCACGGCGGTCACGAGCCCGCCCGGCGATGTGCGCCAGGACGTGGTCCCGTCCTCCGCCACCACGCGGTCGACCGGCAGGCGGTTGGAGACCATCACGAGCTCGCGCCCCCCGGTCATGTTCCTCAAATCGGTCATGGCACCTCCTGCGGCTCTTTCTCGCAGTCTAGCGATCCCGTGTAACGCGGCGGCGACCCCTTGACAACGGTGTCGGCGCGTGACGCCCGGACAGATCGAACGAGCCCGTTGTGACCAGAAATGCTATTATGGTCATAACGGGAGGAGATCCGATGCGCGCACGACGAGCGGACGTGGATGCGGCCGGCACCACGATCTCCTATCTGGAGTGGACGCCGGAGCGCGCGACGGGCACGGCCGTCCTGCTGCTGCACGGCGGCGGGGCCGACAGCGCCGAGCTCTCCTGGGGCGGCGTCGGCCCCGCTCTCGCGAGGGCGGGCCACCGCGTCATCGCGCCCGACCATCCGGGGTTCGGGCAGAGCCCGGCAGCGGGCTGGGCGCTCACGCAGGAGCGCCTGGTGGCGTACGTCGGCGCGCTCGTGGATGCGCTCGGGCTGCACGACTACGCCCTCGGCGGGCTCTCCCTCGGCGGCGGCCTCGCGCTGGGCCACCTCCTCGACCGGCCCGAAGGCGCGCGCGGGGCGATGCTGCTGGGCACCTTCGGCATCATGCCTCGCCTCGCGGACGGCCCGCTCGGCGCCCTGAACCACCTCGGGACGTTCCTCCTGCTGCGCACGGGCCTCCTCTCCGCCATGACCCGCGCCTACTCCCGCAGCCCAGCCGCGATGGAGCGGGGGCTGCGCGCGATCGTGCGCTCCCCCGACGCGCGCACCCCCGAGCTCGTGCGGGCGGTCGTGGCCGAGGCCGCATCGGGCGAGGGCCTGCGGGTCTTCGGCGAGTGGCAGCGGGATCAGGTGCTCTGGAACCGGCTGCGCACCGATTACACCGACCGGCTGCGCACGATCCGCACGCCCGTGATCCTGGTCCACGGCGACCGCGACGACGGCGTGCCCGTCGCCCGTGCGCACACCGCCGCGGAGCGGCTCCCCCACGGTGAGCTGGTCGTGGTGCCCGGGGCCGGGCACTGGGTGCAGCGGGATCGCCCCGAGGCGGTCATCCCGGCACTGCTCGGATTCCTCAGGGGGCTCGACTGATGCCCCGGCCGCTGCTGCCGGACCGGCACGGCCGCATCCTGGATGCGGCCGAGGCGCTGGTGCTCGAGCGCGGCTTCGACGCGACGAGCGTCGCCGCCGTCGCCGCGCGGGCCGGGATCGGCAAGGGAGCCGTCTACCTCGAGTTCGCGAGCAAGCGCGACATCCTCGACGCCCTCCTGCGCCGCGGCACCGAGCGCATGCGCGCCCGGGTCGACGACGAGCTCGGCGAGCATCCGTCCCTCGGCGACGCGTACCGCGTCTCCGTGCGCGTGCTGCTGGAGGACCGGCTCATGACCGCCGCGTTCCTCGACGACCGCGGTGTGCTCGGCAGCCACGTGGCGACGGTCGCGGACGGCCGCTACCGCTCACGTCACGACGGCGTCGTCGAGTGGCTGGGCGAGCTCCGGCGGAGCGGGAGTCTCGTCGTCGGCGTCGACCCCGAGCACCTCGCCCTCGCCCTCTCGAGCGCCACGATCGGCCTGCTCTCGGCCGGCCGGCTCATCGGGCCGCTGGACGCATCGCAGCTCCGAGGCGCCATCGACGTGCTCGGCCGCATGGCCGAGACCTTCGAGCCGCCCCACCTCCGCATTCCGGACGGAGAGTGACGACCATGCACGTGAGCACCCTCGGTGACGAACGCGGCCGCCCGGTCCTGCTGCTGCACGGCGGCGGAGTCGCCGGCTGGATGTGGAACCCGCTGATCGAGCACCTCGGCGACGAGCTGCGGCTGCTCGTGCCGGACCTGCCCGGCCACGACCGCAGTGCCGACGAGGGGTATCGATCCCACGATCGGACCGCCTCCGAGCTCGCGGCACTGCTCGCGGGGACCGGATCGGCGCCCGCCGCGGTGGTCGGCTTCTCGCTCGGCGCACAGCTGGCGGTGCTGCTCGCGGCGCGGCACCCCGAGCTCGTCGAGCGCGTCGCCGTCATCAGCGCGCAGGCCGCACCCACGCCGGCGCCCCGCCTGACGCTCGCGCTGCTGGGCGCCACCGCAGGCCTGGCACGGCGCGACTGGTTCGCCAGGCTGCAGGCGAAGGAGCTCTTCATCCCGCCGGGGCTCCTCGAGGACTATCTGCGCACCTCCGCAGGCATCTCGCGGTCGACGCTCCTCGCCGCCGTCGGGGAGAACATCCGCTTCACCGTTCCCGCAGGGTGGAGCGGATTCCCCGGGAGCGCCCTGATCCTCGCCGGATCGCGCGAGCGGCGGCTCATGCGCGCCTCGGCCGAGACCCTGCACCGGGCGCTGCCGGGCAGCGCCCGCGAGATCGTCGACGGCGCAGGGCACGGGATCCCGCTGCAGCGGCCGGAGTGGCTGGCGCAGCGGTTGCGGCGCTGGTCGGGCGAGCAGGGATCGCACGGCGCCTCGTCTAGAGCTTGAGCTCCGCCCCGCCCGGGAGCACCCGGCGCAGCACGTCGGCCATCGTGATCGCTCCCGCGAACTCGCCGTCGCGCGCGACCACGGCGAACTGCTCGCCCGCGGCGCGCATCCTCGAGAGCGCCTCGTGCACCGGGCTCCCGGCCTCCAGCACGAGGCACTCCCGGGTGAACCCTCCGATGCGTCCGTCTGCGGGCTCGAGCAGCACGTCGCGCACGTGGATCACCCCGGGCGCCTCCCCCGCGGGATCCACGAGGATGCGCAGGTGGCCCGACTCCGCCGCCGCCGCGCGCACTTCCCCGACGGTCGCGTCGCCGGCGACCGCCGTGGGGCGCCACGGACCCTCCGGGAGCAGATCCCCGACCCTGAGACGCTCGAGGTCGAAGACGTGCGCCAGCTGGGTGCGGAACGAGTCGTCGAGCGTGCCGACCGCGGCGGAGTGCTCCACGAGCTGCCGGATCGTATCGATGTCCTGCCCGCCGAGCGCCCGGTTCTCGGCCGGGACGTAGCCGCTCGCGGCGACGAGGCGGTTCGCGATCCGGTTGATCCACACCAGCATCGGCCGGAGCACCCAGGCCAGGCCGCGGGCGGGCACGCCGATGATGTTGGCGGCGAGCTCGGGGTGGGCGATCGCCCAGGATTTCGGGGCCATCTCGCCGATCACGAGGTGCAGGAACGTGACGAAGAGCAGCGACAGCAGGAAGGCTCCGGTGTCGGCGAGCCAGGCCGGGGCACCCCACGCCTCGAGGATCGGGCCGAGCCACCCGTCCACCGCGGGCTTGGTGATCGCGCCGAGTGCGAAGGTGCAGATCGTGATGCCGAACTGGGCCACCGCGAGCATGATGGTGAGCTCGTTCATCCCCCGGAGCGCCGCACGTGCGGTGCGCCTCGTGCGGGCCTGCTCCTCGATGCGGTGCCGGCGAGCGGCGAGCAGCGAGAACTCGATGACCACGAAGAACGCGCTCAGCACGATCAGCAGCACGGTCGAGATGACGACGAACGCGAGTGAATCGGTCACAGCTCGCCCTCCTCATCGGCGCGGTCGGCGGCGGACGACTCGACGAGTGCGACGCGCATCGCACCCGGCACATGCCTGACGACCGAGAGCACCTCGACCGCGAGCTCCCGTCGCACCGGTTCGTCGTGCACGAGGTCGGCGGGGTCGTCGGGAAGCGGCACCCGCACCGTCTCCCCCGTCCCGGGGAAGCCTCCCACCGCGGCGATCACGAGCCCGGCGAGCGTCTCGAAGTCGCCCTCGGGCAGCTCGTGCCCGAGGACGCGACTCACCTCGTCGAGGTGCATCCCGCCGTCGGCCCGCCAGACGCCGGGCGCCTCCTCGGCCATCTCGGAAGCCGGCACCGGGTCGTGCTCGTCGGTGATCTCCCCGACCAGTTCCTCCGCGACGTCCTCGGTCGTGAGGATGCCCGCGAAGCCCCCGTACTCGTCGATGACGCACGCCAGCTGCGCGCTCGCCCGGTTCATCTCCTCGAGCGCGTCGGGCAGCGCCATCAGAGTCGGCACCATCAGCGGTGGGCGCATGATCCTCGTCACCGGCGCGTCGTCGGCTTCGCCGGTGCGCAGCAGATCGATCAGCTCGACCACGCCGACGGGTTCGCCGGAGCCGTCGACCACCGGGTAGCGGCTGTGGGAGTGCGCCATCCGATCGCGCAGCTCCGCCAGCGTGGCGCGCTGCGGCACCGTCGCCACGCGGGATCCCGGCGTCATCGCGTGTTCGACGTCATCGTGCGGGAAGTCGAGCACGCGGTCGATGAGGATCGACAGGTCGTCGGGCAGGTCGCCGCTCTCCCGCGAATCGGCGACGGCCCGCTTCAGATCCTCCGGGGAGGCGCTGGAGTCGACGTCGTGCACGGGCTCCACCCGCAGCAGCTTGAGGAAGAGGTTGGCGGCCACGTCGAACACCGCGATGAGCCACCCGAAGACGGCGAGATACACCTGCGTCGAGCGCGCCAGGCCGATCGCGAGCGGTTCGGGTGCGGAGATGGCGAGATTCTTCGGATAGAGCTCGCCGAAGATCATCTGCACGATCGTCGCCGCGACGAGCACCCCCACGGTGGTGACCGACACGGTGAGGGCGGGCGGGATGTCGAGGCCGCCGAGGAGCACTCCCAGGGATTCGCCGACCAGGGGCTCCGCCACGTAGCCGACGAGCAGGCCCGTGACCGTGATGCCGAGCTGCGCACCGGAGAGCATGAAGGAGGTGCGGCGCGTCACCGCGAGCGCGCGTTTCGCCGCGACGTCGCCGGCGTCCGCGCGCGCGGCGAGCCGGGAGCGGTCGACCGACATGTACGCGAACTCCTGCGCCACGAAGTACCCGTTCGCGGCGATGATGACGAGGATCAGGATGATGCCGATCAGCAGCATCAGCACTGCGGAGCCCATGCGGGGTTCACCCCCTGGACGGTTCGGGGCCGCTCACGACCCGGATGCGGACTGTCTGCTTGCCTGCAACTGTCACCGGGGCCGTCTGACGACGACCCCTGAACCGCGGTGGACCCCAACTCCGGTATCACTCCCTGTGCACTCGTGCGTATTGAAAAGTGGACTCACTATAGCAATCCCACCTGCGCGGAGGCGGGCCGGGTGGGGCCGGCCGGTGGAGCGGAGAGGACCGCCACCGCGGTGGCCGCCGATCGCGCGACGGGGGTCGCAACCGCGATCCGAGGCGGTTGAGCGAGCGCAGCGAGCCGAAACCACTATCTCTCACCTCTTCAGGAATACCCCCACCGGGTATACCGTTGAGGAAACCATCGCTCTCGCGGATACTCGATCCGGAGACGGAGGAGAGGACCATGACTCAGCCCCACCACCCGGATCAGCATCACGCCGGGCACGGAACCACCCACCTCGGGCACGGCTCCGATGCCCCGCACGCCGCACACACCGGGCGCACCGCACGCTCCACCGCCCGGACCGGACACGACGACGCCCGCCCCGAGCACTCCGGGCACGACGCGCACACCGGCCACGACGCGCATGGCGGGCACGGCGATCACGTCGCGCAGTTCCGGCGGCTGTTCTGGGTCATGCTGGTCTTCGCGGTCCCCACCGTCGCGCTGTCCGGCATGTTCGCGATGCTCCTCGGCTATACGCTCCCCGAGGTCCCCGGCCTCTCCTGGATCTCCCCCATCCTCGGCACGGTGATGTACGCCTGGGGCGGACGGCCGTTCCTCGTCGGCGCGATGAGCGAGATCCGGTCCCGGCGGCCGGGCATGATGCTGCTGATCGCACTCGCGATCACGGTGGCGTTCATCGCCTCGTGGGGTGCGAGCCTCGGACTGCTCCACCACGAGCTCGACTTCTGGTGGGAACTCGCTCTGCTGATCGTGATCATGCTGCTCGGGCACTGGATCGAGATGCGCTCCCTCGCACAGACGACCTCCGCCCTGGATTCGCTGGCCGCCCTGCTCCCCGACGAGGCCGAGCGCGTCGAGGGCGATCGAGTGGTGACGGTCGCGCCCTCGGATCTCGCGCTCGGCGACGTCGTCGTCGTAAGACCGGGCGGGAGCATCCCCGCGGACGGGCGGATCGTCGACGGGCGCGCCTCGATGGACGAGTCGATGGTCACGGGCGAGTCCCGCACCGTCGCGCGCGGCGTCGGCGACCTCGTCACCGCGGGAACGGTCGCGACCGACTCCGGACTGCGCGTCGAGGTCACCGCGATCGGGGACGACACCGCCCTCGCCGGGATCCAGCGCCTCGTCGCCGAGGCGCAGAACTCCTCCTCGCACGCGCAACGGCTGGCGGACACCGCCGCCGGCTGGCTGTTCTGGTTCGCGCTCGGCGCCGCCGCGCTCACCGCGATCGTGTGGACGCTCGTCGGGCAGCCCGACAATGCCGTGGTGCGCACGATCACGGTGCTCGTGATCGCCTGCCCGCACGCCCTGGGCCTCGCGATCCCCCTCGTCGTCTCGATCGCCACGGAGCGAGCAGCTCGCGGCGGCGTGCTCGTGAAGGACCGCCTCGCGCTGGAGAGCATGCGCACCGTCGACACCGTGCTGTTCGACAAGACCGGCACCCTCACCAGGGGGGAGCCCACCGTCACCGACGTGTCGGCTGCGGACGGGATCGAGCCGGACCGCCTGCTGGCGCTGGCCGCCGCGGCCGAGTCCGACAGCGAGCATCCCCTCGCCGGAGCGATCGTGCGCGCCGCGGAGCAGCAGGGGCTGCGCGTGCCGGAGAGCCGGGACTTCTCCTCGTCGCCCGCGGTCGGGGTCACCGCCACCGTCGATGGCTCGTCGATCCGCGTCGGCGGCCCGCACCTCCTCGCCGAGGAGGACGCCGAAGAGCTCCCCGCCGCCGAGCGGTGGCGCGCGGACGGGGCCACCATCCTCCACGTCCTCCGCGACGGCCGGACGATCGGGGCGCTGAAACTGGCCGACGAGGTGCGTCTCGAGTCGCGCGAGGCCGTCGACGCCTTGCACGCTCTCGGCGTACGCGTCGCGATGATCACCGGAGACGCCGAAGCCGTCGCACGGACGGTCGCGCACGACCTCGGGATCGACCGATTCTTCGCGGGGGTCCGCCCGGAGGACAAGGCCGCGAAGGTGCAGGAGCTGCAGGCCGAGGGGCGGCGGGTCGCCATGGTGGGCGACGGCGTGAACGACGCCCCCGCCCTCGCGCAGGCCGACGTGGGCCTCGCGATCGGAGCCGGCACGGACGTGGCGATCGCCTCCGCCGGGGTGATCCTCGCCGGCGACGACCCCCGGTCGGTGCTGTCGGTCATCGAGCTGTCCCGCTCCGCGTACCGGAAGATGCGGCAGAACCTCTGGTGGGCCGCCGGCTACAACCTCGTCTCGGTGCCCCTCGCGGCCGGCGTGCTCGCCCCCGCCGGGTTCGTGCTGCCCATGTCCGTGGGGGCGATCCTCATGTCGCTGTCGACGGTCATCGTCGCGCTCAACGCGCAGCTCCTGCGCAGGCTCGACCTGCGCCCCGAGACCAGTGCGCGCACGGTCCTCGCGCACTCCCGGAGCACGGAAGGAGCATCATGAGCACCACCTCTCCCGCAACCTCTGCCGAGGCCCCGAGCGCATCCGCATGCGACCGCGGCGCGCACGGCTACATCACCGACAAGGCCCGCTATCTGGCCCGGCTCAAGCGCATCGAGGGGCAGGCTCGCGGCATCCACCGCATGGTCGACGACGAGCAGTACTGCATCGACATCCTCACGCAGATCTCCGCGCTGACGAGCGCGCTCCAGGGCGTCGCCGTCGCGCTCCTCGAGGATCACCTGCGCCACTGCGTCGCCGATGCGGCCCTCGCCGGTGGCGACGTCGCCGAGGAGAAGCTGCGGGAGGCCTCGCAGGCCATCGGCCGGCTGGTGCGGTAGCCGGGGCGGGGCTCCGGCGCATCACGACCGCCTCTGCTGCGATCTCCGGAGCGCGACGAGCCCGTCACCCGCGTCCCCGATCGCGGGCCGGGACCGCGAGCCCGCCGGCATCGCGCAAGTCGAGTCGGCTCGGCGGAAGCCCCGTACGTCGCTACTCCCGCACCTCGCCGTACCCCTCCGAGGGCAGGTCGAACAGCCCGTATGCCTCGGCCTGGATCACCGCCTGGTCACGCGACTTCACTCCGAGCTTCTGATAGAGCGCGCGCAGGTGCGTCTTCAGCGTGTTCATGCTGACGTGCAGCTCGGTCGCGATCGAGCTGATCGAACGGCCCTGGGCGAGGAGCGGCATGATGCGTCGCTGCCTCGGCGTGAGCGCCGGCAGGGACAGGGAGATGAACGGCGGACGTGAACGCAGCGCCGCGTGGATCTCCGGCGTGAGACCTGCTGGAAGCCGGGATGCGTCGAGCGCGTCCACCCATTCGTGGTATTCGGGAGTCTGGCCTGCGAGGAGCGCGTACCACTCGTAGCCGGAGGCGGCCAGCGCGGTGGCCCTGACGAAGCACTCGATCGCGCGTTCTCGAGCCCCCTCCCTCCACAGCGCGGTGCCGTGGAACAGCAGGGAGGTCGGCACGTAGCGGCGCAGATGCACGCCCACGATCTGCTCCTCGCCGAGGGGCCCGTCCGTCCGAGTCCGCGCGAGCACGTGCTTGTGCTCTCCGGTGGAGAGGTCGAGCCGGAGTTCGGTGAACTCGCGGATCACGCCGTCGGCCCCCTCGGTGGTGCGATCCGAGGACTGCTGGATCGCGGCGAGCTCCCGGCGGGCGAGCCCGATCTTGCCGAGTCCCGCGAGCATGATCGAGTAGTTGAGGCGGGCGAGCCGGTTCATGCGGCGGTTGTATCTCGACCACAGCCCCTCGTGTGCGATCTCCGAGTAGGCGGTGATGCCGTTCTCCGGCTGGTCGGTCACGTAGCAGGTGAGCATCGTCACGTAGTGGAAGTAGGCCCGGTAGTGCGTTTCCCTACTGTGCTCCTCGGCCCGGGCCCGCGCCTGATCGAGGGCGTCGGGCCGGGCGTCGAGCCTTCCTCCGATGAGGAAGTACTCGGAGATGTCCGCCATCGCGCGAGCGGGCCCCGCCCCGCCGAGCTGCGCGATGGTGCCGCGCATCAGCTCGAGCGCTTGCGGATAGTGCGAGTGCTCGCCGAAGAAGATGATCGCCAGGGCGAAGAGGCCGAGTGCCTCGCCGAGGATCTCGGGGGTCGCCCGCTGCGCACCTCTGCTCTCGACCGCAGCGCGCAGAGCGGTGAAGCCGGTGACGAAGTCGATCGCGCACATCTCGGTGATCGCCATCGCGAGAGTGGCATCGGTGAGGAGCCTTACGAGCCCGGAGGGCTGATCGCTCGGAGGGGTCAGCCTCGCCAGTTGCGCGTCGCAGGCGGTGCGGTACCGGATCGCGTCGTGGAAGCGCCCCGTGGACAGCGCGAGCAGCTGGCCGAGGGTTTCGAGCCGTAGTGCCACCTCCGGTTCGAGCCGCGCTCCGGGTGCGTCGAGCGCCGTCCGGACGCACAGGAAAGTCTCGTAGTCGCTGAGCGCATGCCGTTCCGGCGTGTAGCGCTTGGCCAGCAGTTCTGCGATCTCGGCGATCAGCTTCTCCGGGTCGTCCGAAGGCTCCGTGCGGCGAGCAGGAGAGCCGGACAGCTGGAGGAGCGAGAACCGCCGAGGATCGGTCGTCGCAGTGGCGCCGACGGCGTCGCGGGAGATCTGCCGGTAGATTCGCTGATCGACCTCGGTGAGGTGGGCTTCGAGCTGCAGATAGGTGTCGATGTCACCGGGGATCATGGCCTCGGCGGTCTCCACTGCGATCGCGGCGGGGCGAACCACTCCGCGGCCGCCGCCGTCGCGAAGCGCGAACAGCCGGTCGATCACGGTCTGCCTGCCCTCCGGCAGATGCTCGTGCAGGACGTGGCTGAGCTGCACGATCGCCGCGGATTGCAGATGCTTCGGTGTGGGGTGATCGCGAAGGATCGGGAGCGCCTGGGTGATCAGTTCATCGCGATCGCTCAGGATGGCGGCGTACTCGGGCGACACCGCCACCAGTCGCTCACGCACGCGATCGAGCATGAGCCGCTGGTCCGAGACGATCTCCGCACGAGCCGAGAACAGCGGACGCAGTTCGGGGAACTCGGTGGCAAGGCAGAGATACGCCCGGTCGCCCTGCGGAGTGCGCGCCCATTGGCGGGCGGCGCTGATCGCGCTCTGCCGGCGATCCGGGCGCAGCAACCCGATGCGGTCCGAGTCGGCGTACTCGGCCAGCTCGGGCCGTTCGAGAAGCGAGTAGTCGGCGATCACCACGATCGACGCCGAGATCCTCGCAGGCAGGCGGCCCTGCTGGATGACACGTCCGCTCGAATCGGCAAGGACGTATTCGCCGTCACCGGCTATGGCAATGAAACGATTCACCGATCTCGACATCCGCAGTACCTCCTCAACTCTGATGTCGTGCCCCATCCGCGCCTTCGCGGATCCCCCGATACGCACCGTGGATTCACTGTAGTCGGAGCGTTCAGGCCATCCGGACCACTCCGAGAAGCCTCACCCCGTCTTCACCCCAGGTGGGCACCGGGGTTGCCCGAGAACCTCACCTCGTCTTCACCCCAGGTCGCGCTGGAACGATCTCCGCCCCCTCGGAGAGAGTGAGGAGTCACCGAGCGCCGGGCGGTTCTGCCCGCGCTCTCGATACGTCCACGGCCGGCACTCGAGGTCGCGGGCTCCACTGTGAGGTATGAGGGAGAACCGGCATGCTGCTGAGATTCACACGGCTCCTCCCTGCTCGGGCGAGACGAGCCGGAGCGGGGAACGCCGAACCGACACTGACGAACACGGTCAGACGTGCACCGGCGCTGGGCACCGTGCTCGCACTCGCCGGGATGATGCTGGTGCCCGTATCCGCGGCGAACGCCGCACCGGGCGATCTGGCCCACGGCGTGGTGTCGGTCGACGCGAACAAGAACGGCGCGCTCGATGCGAGCGGCGCGCCGGGCGACATCGACAGGGGTCTCGCCGGCGTCGTCGTGAACGCGCTCGACGCCGGCGGCACCGTGGTGGGCACGACGACCACCGCGGCAGACGGCTCGTGGTCGATCAAGGAGGCGGACGTCTCCGGTACCGCGGTGAAGATCGAGATCGTGACCTCCGACGCGAACGGCAACGTCTACGCGACCCACCCGGCGGCGAGCGGCGACAACGCCTTCACGCGCGCCGGAGGCCTGGACAGGGCTGCAGCCGATCTCACCGGCACGGACGTGACGCTGAACGCCCTCGTCTACCCGGTGTGGAAGCTCGACGCGAAACTCGCAGACGACCCGGACGGCGTGGGCGGTAAATCGATCCTCACCGGAACGCCGACCTTCGATGCGAACGACTCCGACCCGGGCAACGACTCGAGCACCGCGAACACGCGGGTGCGCTCGTCCGACATCGTGGCGTTCAACTGGTCGCTGACGACGGAGAGCGAGGACGGCTCGCTCGGGGGCGCGTTCACGGATGCCGTCTTCGAGCAGACGATCACCTTGCAGAACGGTGCGATCGCGAACTTCGCCTCGATTCCCGCGGTCTGCGACCAGGCGAAGAGCCGGATCGTCGCGCTGCCCTCGGGCACCGCGATCGCTGCGAAGACGACTCCGCCGGCCGGCACCACGAGCCTCACCCTGAGCTGCGTGCTCGGCGAGATGGGCGTCGCCCCCGCTCCGTCGGCGTACATCCTGTCGACCCAGGTGCAACCGTCGAGCCTGTCGCCGAACGGCTCCTCCTTCGAGACCGCCTCGCGCTTCTACGCCGTCGACGGCAACGGCGCCGCGACTGCGCAGCCCGATGCCGGTCCGGAGGTGCCGCCGATCGAGGTCACCGCGGCACCGCGCTACGACGTCGAGAAGCTCCCCGCCAACTGGAGCCCCGCCTCGGTCGTGGTCGACGGAGAGGTGACCACGGGCATCCGCTACTGGTACACCGTGCAGATCTCGACCGACCGCAAGAGCGGCGTCGAGGCATTCCAGCAGCCCATCACACTCGAGGAGAGCTTCTGGGGCACGCGTTCGGTCGCCGGCCCCGGCGGCGAGGCGGCGGGCAGCGGCGTCTCGGGCCTGAAGTGGTATCTCGACCGCTGCGAGCCCAGCATGGGGCCGAACGGCGGTCAGCCGGCCAACGGACTGGTGTACAGCCGACCCGGGGTGGTCGCTGCCGCGACGCAGACGAACAGCGTGGCCAACTCTGGCAACTGCAGCATCGCTCGCACCGGAGCCGCCGACACCGGCAACTACACGCTGACCCTCAACGGCATCGATGCTTCAGGGCGCAACTACCCGACCCAGACCGCGGCTGGGCAGTCGCTCGCCGCGGGGCCGTTCTACGTGGCCTCCTATCGGATCGGCGTGTTCATCCCGAGCTCCGAGATCGATCGCCTGGTGGGGGCGCCGGATGACGGCGTCGGCGAGATCAGCGTCTCCAACCGCGTGGGCGATTTCGACCCGCTGGGCATCTCCGGGGCCTCGAACTACGGTTCGGGCACCGAGCCGGGCTACTGCGAGCCCGGGCCGACGAACGATGGATCCACGAACTGCGAGGCGATGGAGGACGGTCGCACGAGCAACAACGTCGCGGGCCCCGTCACGATCCGCATCGCGCCGGGCTCCTGGGCGAAGTACATCCTCAACTTCGGACGGCCGTGGCACGGCAACGAGGCGCTCCTTCCGGGCATGGGCGGGTCCCACGACGGCGCTGCTCAGGTGCAGCCCGGTCAGGCGTTCACCAGCTCCATCCGGCTCAACAACACCGGCAACCCGATGACATCGGCGGAGATGTGCGATGTCTTCGACAGCACGGTGCTCAAGCTCGCTCCGCTTGCGAAGACGAGCACTCTGCCCACCCTCGACGGCGGTCCGGGCTATGCGGCGGACCAGTACTCCGTGATGCTTGCGCGGTACGGCGACAGCTGGACGCTGACCCCCGATGAACAGCGGGCGCGTCAATCAGACTGGATCGTGCAGTACGGTCGCGTGGACCTCACCGGCGACGATCCGAACACCGGCGTCTTCGATCTGACGACGAACCGGTACGAGGGAGACTGGACCCGGCAGCGGCAGGCGACGAACGGCGCGAATACCGTGTGCGGATCCCCCGATATCGAATGGTCCGACACACCTTCGGACGACACCAACGTGGTCTGGATCAAGTCGGCTGACGGCTACGTGATCCGGTCGGGCGAGTTGAACTACTGGCTCCTCGCATTCGAACAGCGCGATACCTATGCAGGCGGCCCGCACGACGGCGAGGCCATCCCCTCGGGCACCGTCGCCGCGAACTACGGCAACGTGAAGAGCTCGACGTACTTGCCGAACTGGAACACCGCCAGCTATGTACCGGGGGCCGGGGGCACCAGCGGTGCGCATCAGGCCGGGGAATCGGGATCGCTGCAGGGCGATCGCTGGACGGTGACGCGTGCGACGATGAAGCTGCAGAAGCGGACGATCGCCTCCGACGTGCTGGGTCAGTCCTCGTCCGGCGTCGCCGACTACGGGGTGACCGGTGCTGCCATGGCCGGCAAGCCCGTCGTGTGGGAGATCACCGCGACGCTCACGGCGAATTCGAACCCCGCGACGCCGGTGAACAACGTGGTGGTGACCGACACGCTGCCGAAGTTCGTCGCCTACAACGAGGCGGCGACCCAGGCGATCGAGGGCGGCACTGCGCCCACCTCGGTGACGGCGAATCCCGACGGCACGACGACGCTGGTGTGGAATCTGGGCACGCGGACGCCGAACGAGGACCTGCCCGTGCTGCGGGTCGCCACGACCACGGACTCGATGGCGCCGCCGAACACGACCGCCGTGAACTGGGCCGCGATCGCGGCCGACGGCATCGTGCCGGTCAGCGCCCACAAGGACGACCACACGATCCGCATCGAGCAATCGGGCCAGGTGCAGCTGAAGAAGAGCGTCGACCGCACGCTCGACCTGCAGAACGACGATCAGCAGTACACCCTGCAGGTGAAGAACTTCAGCGAGACGCTGGCGATCCAGCCGCCGACGATCTACGACGTGCTGCCCTACAACGGCGACGCGACGAACGCGGCGAACGTGAACCGCACACCGTCGTCCGACTATTCGGGTACGAGCCGTCTGCACGAGGCTCCGAAGGCGTTCGACTTCGACGCCACGACCGCACGATCGGGCACGTTCCACTACACGACGGTCCCCGGCGCGCAGGTGCCGCAGCGCCAGCAGGACGACACCGATCCCTCGATCTGGTCGACGACGTTCACCCCGAACGCGACCGGCTTCAAGTTCGTGGCCGACTCGCCGCTGACGACCACCGCCGACGCGGACAAGTCGGGCATCGTCATCACCTTCCGGACCGATCAGGCGGGCAACGATCCGGGTGACATCTATACCAATCGGTTCACCGCGATCAGCAAGACGCTGAACAACGGCGACCAGTTGCTCACCTCGGACACCGTCTCGGTTCGCGTAGCCGGCTTCTCGCTGGGCGACCTGATCTGGTACGACCTGAACGGAGACGGCGAGTACACCGCCGGCACCGACCGCCCCGCTCCCGAGGGCGTGACTGTGCAGGTGCGCAATGCTGCGGGCAGCGTGGTCGCGACGACCACGACCCTGGGCGGCGAACAACAGGGCCGCTGGGTGGTGAACGATCTCTCCGCGGGCGACTACTACGTCACCATCCCGGCCGGCGAGTTCGCCGCGGACGGGAAGCTGGGGGGCGCGATCCCGGCACCCGCCCCGGTCTCCGATCCGAACACCGATGTGAACGAAGACGGAGACCACCATGCGATCGCCGATGGCGCCGGTGTGCGCTCCTCGGGTGTGATCACGCTGTCGGCCGACACGGATACCGACCCCATCGCGGGCGAGGAGCCGCTGATCGACAACGTGGCCGGGCTGACGCTCACGCCGCTCACGGCGGACGACTTCACGAATCTGACGCTCGACCTGGCGCTCACGCCGGCTGCGAAATTCACGGTCGCGAAGGTGATCGACGGGGCGGGTGCGCAGTATCACGCCGACACCGAGTTCGACCTCGAGGTGACCTGCACGCTGGGCGGTTCAACCGTCCGCGGGTACCCGAGGACGGTGACGCTCAAGGGCGGCGAATCGTCCGAGTTGTCCGCTCCCGCGGGGGCGAACTGCACGGCGGTCGAGACCGACGACGGAGGCGCGACCGAGGTCTCGATCGATCCCGAGGGCGGTGTGAGGCTCGACTTCGAGCCTGAGAACCCGATCACGATCACGGCGACCAATACCTTCGAGATGACCGACTTCGTCGTCGCGAAGACGGTGGAGGGGAACGGCGCGCACCTGCACGCCGACACCGAGTTCGCGATCACGGTGGACTGCCGGATCGACGGCACCTCCTGGGGCGCCGGCGGCTACCCGCAGGACATCACGTTGCGGGGCGGCGAATCGGAGACCTTCACCGCACCCGTGGGCGCGAACTGCACCGCGACCGAGACCGACGCCGCAGGCGCCACCGAGGTCTCCGTCGACCCCGCGGATGGCGTGCTGCTGACCGGCGAGGAGGACGCGGCGTTCGCGATCACCGTGGTGAACACCTTCGAGGTGGGCTCGTTCAGGATCCTCAAGGAGCTCGACGGCGCCGGTGTCGGCCTCAAGGACGCCTACGAGTTCGGCTTCACCGCGGTATGCACCTACCGAGACGCCGAGGTGCTGAACGAGAACGTGACCCTCACCGGTGACGGGACCGCGGCGATCGAATCGGGGCAGTTCGACGATCTGCCCGTCGGCGCGGAGTGCACCATCACCGAGACCGCGAACGGCGGTGCCGACGAAACGCCGGCCCCGGTGCAGATCACCATCGATCGCGATCCCGAGACCGTGCAGATCGCGGGCTTCGTGAACGAGTACTCCGCCGGCACCATCGAGGTCGTGAAGACCCTCGAGGGAGCGGCCGCCGAGCACGCCTTCGTGAAGGATCTCCCGTTCGAGGTGGCGGTCACCTGCCAGGTCGACGTCGATGGCCGAATCGTGGACGTGTACAGCGGGGTGTTGCGGGTCAAGGGCGGCGAGACCGTCTCCCCCGAGATCGACGGCGAGCCCGTGCTCATTCCGTTCGGCGCCCGCTGCTTCGGCGAGGAGACGAACGCACAGGGCGCGAGCCGAGCGACCGTGGACCACGACGGCTACGACAACGCGGCGATCGTCACGAAGGGCGACGTGGATACTCCTCAGAAGCTCACTCTGACCGCGGTGAACACCTTCGACCAGGCCTCTCTCACGGTGTCGAAGAAGGTCGTGGGCCCCGACACGGGCGAGTCGTACTCCTTCGAGCTCGCCTGCACCTACCCGGTTGCCGGCGAGGACGGGACCGTCACCCGGACGGCCTATCCGCTCGCCGACGACGATGCGAAGTTCACGCTGAAGCACGGCGAGAGCCGCACCGTCGAGGTGCTCAAGGGGGTCGACTGCGGTGTCGTGGAGACTGACGCGCCGGCCGGTGCGGTGGTCACCTACCTCGACAGCGACGGCACGACCCTCGGCGGTGACACCGACGGCGAGGTGAGCGATCTCGTCGGAGACGGGAACACGATCGAGGTCACGAACGCGCTGGAGCTCGCGAAGCTCACGGTGTCGAAGACGGTCTCGGGACCCGGCCCCGAGGGGGCGGAGTACCGCTTCGAGCTGGACTGCACCTACCACGGCACCGACGGCGACGTCCCGTTCCCGCTCGAGCCCGCCGACGCGGAGTTCGCGCTGAAGCACGGCGAGAGCCGCACCATCGAGGTCCTCGCGGGCGTCACCTGCAAGGTGGCCGAGACCGATGTGCCCCGGGGCGCGACGGTCACGATCGTGGACACCGACGACCGCACCGACGGCGGAGCGGAGGACGGCGTGATCGCCGACCTCCACGGCGACGGGAACACGGTCGAGGTGACCAACACCTTCCGGAAGCTCAGCACGACCGGCGGAGCGCCGCTCACCGGCGCGATCGCCGCGACGTCGGTGCTGCTGCTCGCGGGTGCCGCGCTCCTGGTGGCGCGGCGTCGCAGGAAGGAGCACACGCCGGGCGAGTGACGCCCGAGCGCAAGACCGTCGGGGTTCGCGTTCTCTCCCTCTGTGTTGCACAGGCGAACCCCGACCGGCAGTCGGAAGTCGAGTAATCCAGGATCCCCTACTCTCCCCAACCTGGCCCTGCTCGCCCCGACGCCCCATCGCGGGTCTCATTCGGCTTCGTTCCCCGACGGAGCCGAATGAGGCCCGCTTCTTCTCGTTTCCCAGACGTCCGCCGCGGGCGAGGCGCCCTCGCCGCAGCGCGGTCCGCCGATGGCGGGATGGAGGCTGCGCGCTGCCGGTCGACCGCACCACTCGCATGATCATGCCGTTCCCCGATCCGGATGCCCATACGCGCCCGGTCCCGCGAGAATGGCACCATGGACGAATCGCCTTGGCAGGAGCTCCTCGCACGCGTGCGGACGGACGTGCCCGACCTCCTGCACGACTTCCTCGCCGAACTGGAGAGCCACGAGGGGTACTCCGATGGCCCGGTCTCCCGAGAGGATCTGGAGCGCACGGCGCTGCAGGCGTTCGATCTCTTCCTGAATCGCCTCGCGAGCCCGGAGGGCGAGGAGATATCAGCCGAGTTCCCGGAAGCCCTGGGGCGGCGACGGGCGCGCCAGGGGGTGCGCATCGATCAGTTCACCGAGGCGGTCCGGATCAATTTCCGGCTGCTCTGGAGAGCGCTCGATCGGGCGGCCCAGCCGGACCTCGTGAATGAACTCGTCGCGAACGGAGAACGCGTGCTCAACGTCGTCGAGCGCTATGCGACCGAGGTCCAGCACGCGTTCCTCGACGAAACGCAGCGAATGGAGCAGTTCCAGCGGACTGCGCGAGAGCGCGCGCTCGCAAGACTCTTCTCCGGGCACGCCGGGGCGGAGGAGCTGGCGCGGATCGCCGAGCTCCTCGGGCTGCGCCCGAACGACACGTTCGAGATGTTCGCGGTCGACTCGTCGTCGATCGCCGGGCAGCGCCACAGCGGCGTCTCGCGCTTCGGGGCGCTCGGCTACGAGGACGGCGAGCTGGTCTATCTGTTCCGCTCGCGGAGGGGCCCGGTCGATTGGCCGGTGTCCGCGCCCGAGCTCGACGGCGTGTACATCTCGAGGATCTCGGGCATCGAGCGGCTGGTCTCGGCCGCAGCGCTGGCGAAGCGGCTCTCAACGGTCCGGTCCCAATCGGGCCCCTTCACACTCAAGGACGGTTTCCAGCATCTGGCGGGCGATATCGTTCTGGATCGGATCGCCGGCTTCGAGCATGAGCTCATCGGCGACTTCGCGAACGCGGCACCCGAGGAGCGGTCGCGGTTCGCGCAGACGATTCATGCCTTCATGCGGAGCGGATCGATCCAGACGACCGCAGACGAGCTCTATCTCCACCGGAACACGGTCTTCAAGCGGATGCGCGCCTTCCACGAGCTGACCGGTCTGGATCTCAGCGTGCCCCGGGATGCGGCGATCGCGATCCTCGTTCTGCATTCCGAGGAGGTCGGTGTCGATATGCACACCCGACGCCCCGATCCGGCTCCATAGAGACACCGACGGTGTCATCCGGGAGACGTAGTCTCGGATCCATCGACTCATCACGTCGATGATGCCTTGCCCGAGCGGTCCGGATTCGATGCCGCCTCAGGACCGCACCGGGTGTCACTCTCACGATCGGAACACGGATGTCTCAACTGCAGGATCACCCCTCGGCACCGACCACCATCAGCGGAGCCGACGCCGGCCGGATCGCGCGCGCCGCGTTCGTCGGCACGGCTCTCGAATGGTACGACTACTTCCTCTTCGGCACCGCCGCCGCGCTGGTGTTCAACCGGCTGTTCTTCACCGAGCTCGACCCGACCGCGGCGCTGCTCGCCGCGTTCGCGACCTTCGGTGTGGGCTTCGCCGCGCGCCCGATCGGGGCACTGCTCTTCGGCTACATCGGAGACAAGATGGGTCGCCGGCCCGCACTGCTCATCACGATCGTGATGATCGGTGTCGCCACGGGTCTCATCGGGCTGCTTCCCGACTTCGGGAGCATCGGCCTCGCAGCGCCGATCCTGCTCGCGGTCCTCCGCCTGGTGCAGGGCCTCGCTGTCGGCGGCGAGTGGGGCGGAGCCGTGACGATGGCGGTCGAGCACGCACCGGCGGAGAAGCGCGGCCGATTCGCGGCCCTGGTGCAGATCGGCTCCCCGGTGGGCACCCTCCTCTCCTCCGGCGCGTTCGCGGTCGTGCTGCTGCTCCCTCCGGAGAGCTTCGACTCGTGGGGCTGGCGCGTCCCCTTCCTGCTCGCGTTCCCGTTGCTCCTCGTCGCCCTCTACATCCGCGTCAAGGTAGAGGAGTCCCCGATCTTCGAGGATCTCCTCGCCCAGGAGGAGACCGCGAAGGTTCCCGCGCTCGAGGTCTTCCGCTACGCCTGGGGTCGTCTGATCGTCGCGGTTCTCAGCGCGCTGCTGGGCGTCGGCGGCTTCTACATGATCACCACGTTCGTCGTCTCCTACGGTGCGAACACCCTGGGCGTGGACCGCCAGGTCATGGTCAACGCCACGCTCATCGCCGCGGTCGCGCAGATCTTCATGACCGTCTTCGCCGGCCGCCTCGCCGAGCGCGTCGGCCCGGGTCGCGTCACCATGTGGGGCGGGATCCTCACCGGGGTCGCCGCCTTCCCGCTGTTCCTGCTCATCGACACCCGTTCCCCGGTCGCGATCACCCTCGCCATCACCGTCGGAATCCTGCTGGTCACCATCGCCTACGCCGTTTCCGGCGCCCTCCTCGCGGAGCTGTTCCCGGCGAAGCTGCGCTACTCCGGCGTCGCCCTCGGCTACAACATCGCCGGCGCCACGAGCGGCTTCCTCCCGCTGATCGCCACCGCGATGCTGACCGTCTCGAACAATGCGTCCTGGGGTGCCGCCATCATCCTGATCGCGATCTCGCTGCTGACCGCCATCGGCGGCTTCTTCGGCGAGCGGCTGCGCGTGAAGGACAAGCCGATCGTCGTCGACGCCTGACCTGCGCACACCGCCAACCGAGAAACCCGGAGGACTCACACATGATCTCGAACGACCTCGCGGAGAGGATCCTCGCCGCCGTCGATGCTCAGTTCGATGAGCAGCTCGCCGCAACCGCCGACCTCGTCGCGTCGCCCTCGCTCAGGGCGGGCGAGGAGCCGGCCCAGGATCTCATCGAGGGACGCCTGCGCGATCTCGGCTTGGAGGTCGATCGCTGGACGATCGCGTCGCCGGAGCTCGAGGCGCACCCCGGCTTCGGACCGTCGACCGTCGACTACACCGCCATGACCAACGTGGTCGGCACCTATCGGCCGGAGCAGGAGCTCGGGAGGTCCCTGATCCTCAATGGCCACATCGACGTGGTACCCGAAGGGCCCGAGTCGCAGTGGTCGCGCTCCCCCTGGGATGCCGAGATCCGCGACGGCTGGATGTACGGGCGCGGGGCCGGAGACATGAAGGCCGGCCTCATCTCCAACCTGTACGCGTTCGACGCCATCCGGAAGGCCGGCCTCGAACTGACCGGTCGCGTGCATCTGCAGTCCGTCGTCGAAGAGGAGTGCACGGGCAACGGCTCCCTCGCAGCGCTCCTCCGCGGGTACGAGGCGGACGCGGTCATCATCTCCGAGCCGGAGGAGGACGCGCTCGTGCGGGCGAACGTCGGAGTGCTCTGGTTCACGGCCCGGGTGAGCGGCAGCCCCACGCATCCGCGCGAGATGGCGAACGGCTTCAACGCGATCGATGCGGCATACGAGGTCATCGCGGCCTTGCGCGAGATCGAGGAGGAGTGGAACCGGGATCGGGCGAACCACCGGTACTTCGAGGATCTCGATCACCCCATCAACTTCAACATCGGCGGCATCCGCGGCGGCGACTGGCCGTCGAGCGTTCCCGCGTGGTGCGAGCTCCGCGTCCGCGTCGCCACCTATCCCGGCACCACCGCGGACGAGGCCTGGGGCGAGATCGCCAGCTGCGTCGAGCGGGCGGCCGCGGGATCCTCGTTCGAGGTGCAGCTGATCCCTGACGGCTTCTACGCGGAGGGCTACGTACTCGAACCCGGCAGCGACGCGGAGGGGCTGCTCGAGCAGACCCACGAGGCCGTCTTCTCCGAGGAGCTCACGTCGTTCACCACTCCCGGCTATCTCGACGGCCGGGTCTTCGTGAACTACGGGAACATGCCCACCCTGGTCTACGGACCGGTCTCGGAGAACATCCACGGCTTCGACGAGCGGGTGAGCATCGAGTCCGTCCGGAGGTGCACGAAGTCCATGGCTTTGTTCCTCGCTTCCTGGTGCGGCGTCGTCGAAGCGGGCTAGGAGAAGCCTCCGGATCGCGGCACGCGTGCGGCTCGTCGACCCAGCATAATGGGGCCATGAGCACCCATCGCGGCAGACGCTTCACGAGAACGCTGCTCGGCACCGCCCTCGTCTTCGCGGGCGTTTCGCACCTGACGTTCGCCCGGAAGGAGTTCCGGGCGCAGGTCCCCGACTTCGTCCCCCTCGATCCGGACACCACCGTGGTGGCATCCGGCATCGCCGAGGTTGCCCTGGGCACCGCCCTTGCCGTCGCCCAGGGCAGGCGATCCCGTCGAGTCGGCGCGCTCGCGGCCGCATTCTTCGTCACGGTCTTCCCGGGCAACATCTCCCAGTATGCGCACCGCCGCGACGGATTCGGCCTCGACACCGACGAGAAGCGGCTGGCGCGTCTGTTCTTCCAGCCGATCCTGGTCGCACTCGCCTGGTGGTCCACCCGAAGCTGAACGCTCGCTCGAGCGGTCTGCACCGCGGCTTCGGGGTGCGCGCGCTGATCCGTGCGGCGCCGCGAGCGGCGCGGCAAGGCCCTGGCGGCGGTGCGTGCGGGTTGATACGGTGGCAGACCACGACGAAGGGATGAGACCTGTGGAGACCCGCCCGAGCATCGCCCGTCAAACCGTCGCGCTGTCGGCTTTCATCGCGATCGTCGCGCTGGTCGCGTTCCTCGGCTCGCTCGCGTCCTCGTCGAACGTGGACGGCTGGTATGCAGGCGTGGAGAAGGTGCCGTGGGATCCGCCGAACGCGGTGTTCGGGCCCGTCTGGTCGGTCCTGTACCTCCTGATCGCACTCGCGGGTTGGCTGATCTGGCGCGCGGGCTACCGGCCCGGGAGACCGAACGCCGCCCGCGGGGCGCTCACCTGGTTCATCGTTCAGCTCGCGCTGAACGGCCTGTGGACGCCGGCGTTCTTCGCTGCCTACCCGGTCCTCGGCGAGCCGGCATGGTGGGTCGCCCTGGCAGTCATCGTGGCCCTGATCGGCGCCGTCGTCGCGCTCGCGCTCGCCGCGCGCCCGTGGTCGAGGATCGCGGCCTGGCTGATGGTGCCCTATCTCGCATGGCTGGTCTTCGCCACGACCCTGAACATCGGGATCATCGCGCTCAACTGAGCGTCGCTTCGAGCACTGGGTCGCCGGAACCGCCTCAGCGCGCGGGCGGCGCCACCTCGAGTCGGTGCCAGAACCCCCAGTGCACGAGACCGGCGAGGAGGGACCCGCCGAAGGCCAGGCAGGTCGCAGCGAGGTACACGTTCCACTCGACGACGGGATCGCGCAGATCCTGACCGACCGCGGACATCGCGAGGAACAGGCCGAGCGCCGTGATCATCGCCGCAGCCGCAGAGCTCAGCATCACGAGCACGACCCGCCCCGGGAAGGCCCGGCCGCCGACCCTGCGCATCCTCCCCACCCGCATCAGGATGAGCGCGGCGGCGCCGCCGAGCGCGAGCGCGACCAGGTCGGCTCCGAGCGTGTCGGAGAGCCGATGCCACTTCGCGGTGAGCGTGTAGGTGCCGATTCCCGTCGCCCAGGTCATCACCACGAGCATCGCGACACCGCGCCATCGGTACGGCACCACGAGGAACACCGCGACGAGCACGGTCATGGCGATGGTCGCGTGCCCGGAGGGGAACGAGTTGCCCGTGTAGTCCCCGACCACCGGCACGAGCTCGGGCCTGGGAAGGATGAACCGCTTGAGCGACTGCGTGACGACCTGTCCGCCGACGATGACCCCCACCGCGATCGCCGCGAGCAGCGGCTGCCGACGGAGGAGACCGATCACCCCGACGGCGGCCGTGGCCGCGGCGAGACTCCACACGGTGATCTCCGCCAGAGCCTTGCTCGCATCGCTCTCGCTGAGCGGGTCGACCTGGTCGGCGCCGCGGAGAGCCGCGTTCTCGAAGGCCTGGCCCGCGGGGGTCAGCACCGCCACCGCGTAGACGGCCGCGAGCATCAGCACCGACAGCATCACGAGCAGCCACCATCGCAACGACGACGGCTGCTCCACCGCCGCGTTCTTCCCCACCGCCGGCTGGTCCGCACTCACAGCCTGCAATCGTAGTCGGCGGGCGACCCCGGAGTCGACTCGGGCGAGCGCGCCCGGGCTGAGCCCCACTCCCCCACTACGACAAAACCCCTGGTGAGATCAGACTCACCAGGGGTTCTTCGTCGGGATGACAGGATTTGAACCTGCGACCCCGTCGTCCCGAACGACGTGCGCTACCAAGCTGCGCCACATCCCGATTGCGTTTTCACGCAGGGATCACTCTATCGCTTTTCCCTCGAACCTAAAAATCGTGCTCGGATCAGAGCGCGCTGCGCACCTCGCCCAGGATCGCGTCGGGACCGAATCCCAGGCTGCGCATTCCCGTCACGTACGCCGCCACCAGCTCCGCCGCGCGCCGCTGGGTCTCCTCGTCGGCGGCCGCGATGGGCGCGACGATGGTCCCGCCCCGCCCCCGCGTGATGAGGTAGCCCTCGGCCTCCAGCTCCCGGTAGGCCCGCGCGACCGTGTTGGGCGCCAGCTCCAGCTCGGCGGCGAGCGCCCGCACGGGCGGCAGCCTCGTGCCCGCGGGGAGTTCGCGATCCATGATCCGCTCGATGAGCCGTCGGCGCAACTGCTCGAAGGGCGGATGCGGATCCTGCGGGTCGATCCTCACGTCGAGATCCATGATCGGCCTCCTCCCTCGAGCTCGATACCGGCGTCATCCCGCCAGGTACCGCCCATCGCTGCGAACAATGTACTGACACGATCCCGGGCGGTCAACCCCGCCGCCGAGCCGCGATCCCGCCCGGAGCGAACGCTCCCGCGCCCGCGGAATACCCCGTGCGCAGCCGCTGTTGAGGCGCACATGACCGATCCCCAGAGCGATCCCGCACAACCGTCCGCGCTTCACCGGCACCCGGATCCGAGAAGCCTCACGACCCCGTCACCGCTCCGAGCGGTCGCGGGAGCGACGCCCGAGCAGCTCATCCTCGGCCTCGACACCTTCGGCGACGTGACGCGCACGCCCGGGGGCGAGCCCGTGCACCACGCGCAGGTGATCCGCGACGTCGTCGAGCAGGCCGTGCTGGCCGATCGGCTCGGCGTCGACGCGATCACGCTCGGCGAGCACCACCGCGACGACTTCGCGCTGAGCAGCCCGGAGATCGCGCTCGCGGCCATCGCCGCGCGCACCGAGCGGATCCTCCTCGGCACCGGCGTCACCGTGCTCTCGAGCGACGACCCCGTTCGCGTCTACGAACGCTTCGCCACGCTCGATGCCGTCAGCTCGGGGCGCGCCGAGGCGATCCTGGGGCGCGGCTCCTTCACCGAGTCGTTCCCGCTCTTCGGCTACGAGCTCTCCGACTACGACACCCTCTTCTCCGAGAAGCTCGACCTCTTCGCGAAGCTGCGCGGCGAGAGCCCCGTCACGTGGTCGGGCAGGCTCCGCACCCCGCTCGTCGAGCAGGAGGTCTTCCCCAAGACCCAGCAGGAGGACGGCGTGCGCGCCTGGATCGGGGTGGGCGGCAGCCCGCACTCGGTGCTGCGCACGGTGCAGGTCGGGATCCCGATGATGCTCGCGATCATCGGCGGCGATCCCTCGCGCTTCCTGCCCTTCGCGAATCTCTACCGGCAGGCCCAGGACGAGCTGGGGCGGGCGCCGATGCCGCTCGGCGTGCACTCCCCCGGCCACATCGCGGCGAGCGACGCCGAGGCGCGCGATCAGCTCTGGCCCCACTTCGAGGCGAACCGCAACCGCATCGGGGCCGAGCGCGGCTGGCCGCGCACCACGCGCGCCGAGTTCGAGCACGAGGCCGACACGGGATCGCTCTACGTCGGCTCGGTGGAGACGGTGGCGCAGCGGATCGCCTCGACCGTGCGCACCCTCGGCGCCGACCGCTTCGACCTCAAGTACGCGAACGGCACCATGCCCCACGAGCAGCTGCTGTCGAGCATCGAGCTCTACGGCCGCGAGGTCATCCCGCGCGTGCGCGAGCTGCTGGCCGGCTGAGCCGGGCCGAAAGCGGCCCGGCCCGAGCCGGGCCCTCAGGCCCGGCGCGCCCCCTGCTCGGCGAGTTCGACCGGCGAACCGGGGAAGTACTCCAGCGCCCCGGCATCCGTGTCCAGCCCCACGGTGAGGAGAGTCGTCCACTGCTCGTGCAGCGGCTCGGCCGGGTCCGGGCGGAAGCAGATCGGGGCGAGCGCGCCGCGCTCCCCGCACATCGCCGCGGCGCGCTGCTCGATCGGCAGGCGGGGCATGCCCGCCCGCTGCTCGGCGAGGTGCGCGAGCCGGGCGTAGGTGGTCGACTTGTCCCGGGTCGCCTCACCGGGAAGCTGGGACTCGGCGACGAAGTTGTTCGTGTGGATCAGCCAGCCGTCGGCGTCGGGCCGCACGACGCTCACCCGCTCGGGGGAGATCTCGAAGCACGCCGCGCGATGCGGCCCATCCGCGCGGGCGACGACGGTGAGCACGGTCGAGGCACTCGCGGGCGCGGACGCGATGATGGCCTCGGCCTCGTCGACGCTCGTCGCCTCGTCGAGCACCCGGCGGGCGATCGCGTGGACGGGCACACCGCCGACTCCCCGGTCGCTCTCGTGGTGCAGGATGTTGAAGTGCACGCCGATCCCCGCGTCGTTCACGCCGATCTTCCCGAGCACCCCGAGCTCGGTGAACATCGTCACCCGCCCCACCGCGCGCTCGCGACCGTGCGGCGCATCCGGAGCGTACGAGAAGACGAGGCCCGTCCGGCACAGGTGGGCGTGCCAGTCCCAGGTCTGGATCGTCTCGGGCGCCGCATCCCCGGGCGGCGCGAACACGGCGGTCGAGCACTCACCCTCGGTGTCGGGCGGAATGACCGCGAGCACCTCGGTGCGGGCGTTGAGCGCGGCGAGCCGCCACAGCGGCACCCCGGCCGCCTCGGCCGTGGCGGCGAGCTCGGCCGCCAGGTTCGGCGCCCAGGCCTCGAGCGTCGCGAAGCAGCTCTCCGCGATCCCGCGCACCCGATCCTCCGGCAGGCCGCGGATCCCGAAGAACTCGAGATAGCCGTCGACCGCGTCGCGGATCCCCTCCCCGAAGCGGCTCCCGATCTCGGCACCCCGGCTTCCCGGATCCGTGCCCGTCACCGTCGCGGTGATGATCTCCACAGCGTTCCTCTCCTGTTCCGGGGCCGGGCCCCTACTTGCCGGCCTCGAGGACGGCGTCCCACATCACCTCGGAGGCGATCGCACCGAGCGCGGTCGCGTTCACCGACAGCCGCCCGCGCGACGACCCCGGGGTCGACGGTAGATCGATCTCGTCGGTGGTGACGGCGAAGAGCGTGTCGCCGTCCATGTCGGTGTGGAACGGCTGGATGCCGCGGTGCATCGAACTGTGCACCTGCTTGGCGAACTGGTTCAGCTCGACGGGGCTCATCCGCACGTTCGTGACGATCGCGCTGATCGTGGTGTTGCCGGCCTCGGTGACGGGCGGGACCTGCTCGGCGAACGCCTCCTGGTAGTCGAACACCGGGTGGCGCCGGACCCCGGTCTGCGCGTCGTAGTTGCCGCGCACCACCGCGCCCGCGCGGTCCACGATCACACCGACCGGGTTCGGCACGACGACGGCGAGGATGCGCACGTCGCCGAGACGACGGAACGCCGCGCCCTGCCCGGTGATCTCGGTGCGGTCCCAGTCCACCTTGCCCGCGGACGCGCTCATGCCCGCGCCCGCCCGCCCCTGCGGGAACTCACCGGGAACGGCGAATTCGAGCGCCGCGCGGCCGAGCGCCTTGTCGGGGTAGACCGCGGTGGAGCGCACCGAGAAGTCGTAGATGATCGCCGACGACACCAGCTGGAGCTCGGCGAAGCCGGTGCGATGCTCGAGGCGTTCCAGGAGCGCGTCGCTCACCCCGGCGCCCGCCTCGAGCCCGTAGACGGATCCGCCGGCCAGGCAGATGGCGTGGTTGAAGTCGTAGCCGCCGGAGAGCCCCACCGCCCCGCCCCGCGCGTCCACCGCGGTGCGGGCGCCGGCGGGGATGTGGATCACGGTCGCACCGGTGGGCCCCTCCTCGTAGTGCGCCGCGCCGATGCTGACCCCGGGGAAGTCGAACCGCAGCATCTCGCGGCCCGTGCTCCTGACCGGCGCGAGATCGAAGGCGTCGTTGCCCGGACCCCCGAAGACCGGAGGGCCGGCCAGCCGGGGTGCGGGATCGACGGCGATCCCGCCGTCGATGTCGGTGAGTGCGTGGACCGGTGTCGTATTCATAGGGCCTCCAAGAGTGTCTGCGAGTAGGGATGCCGGGGGTTCCGGAAGAACTCGTCGGTCGCGGCGGTCTCGACGAGATCTCCCCGGAACAGCACGGCGACGCGATCGGCGACGCGCTGCACCGCGCCGAGATCGTGCGAGATGAAGAGGGCGCCGAAGCGGTGCTCCGCCTGCAGTTCGCGGATGAGCGCGAGGATCTGCATCTGCACGGCGACGTCGAGCGCGCTCACGGCCTCGTCGAAGACGATGAAGCGCGGCTCGGTCACGAGCGCCCGGGCCACCGAGACGCGCTGGCGCTGTCCTCCGGAGAGCTCGTGGGGGTAGCGCTCGGCGAAGGCGGGGTTCAGCCCCACCTGCTCGAGCATCTCCGTCACGCGCTGCCGCTGCTCGGAGCGGCCGAGGTCGCGTCGCGCCACGGTGAGCGGTTCGCGCACCGACTCCCCGACCTTGCGCCGGGGGTTGAGCGACCAGTGCGGATGCTGCAGCACCGCCTGCAGCTTGCCGGCGTTGGCCCTGCGCGACCGGGTGAAGGGGCTCCCGAGCAGCAGCACCTCGCCGGAGTCGGGCCGCTTGAGGCCCAGGGCGACCGAGGCGGTCGTGGTCTTGCCCGATCCGGACTCGCCCACCAGCCCCAGGGTCTCGCCCGGGGCGACCTCGAGCGTCACCGCGTTCATGGCGCGGACGGTCCGCCGCTTCGCTCCCGCCCCGCTCGTGAACGCGACGCTGACATCGCGCAGCTCCAGCACGGGGGTCGTCTTCGCAGACATCATTCCGTCTCCTTCGCCGCGAGATCCGCGCGGCCGGGCATGGCCGCGACCAGCGTTCTCGTGTAGTCCGCCCGCGGCTCGTCGAGCACCCGCGCGGTCGGGCCCTCCTCGACGATACGCCCCTGGTGCATCACGGCGACCCGGTCGCACCAGCGGCGCACCGCGCCGAGGTCGTGGCTGATCCAGATGAGGCTCGCGCCGGAGCGCTGCACCAGGTCGACGATGAGGGTCAGGATCTCGTCGCGCACCTGTGCGTCGAGCGATGCCGTGGGCTCGTCGGCGATCAGGATCTCGGGCTCGCGCGCCATGGTCAGCGCGATCGCGATGCGCTGCGCCATCCCGCCCGACACCTCGTGCGGGTAGAGCCTGAGCACGCGCTCGGGCTCGAGGATCCTGACGCTCTCGAGCAGTTGCGCGAGCGACCCCGGGTCGACCGGCCCGCCGAGCGGCCTCAGTGCGAGTTCGAGCTGGCGGCGGATCCGCATCGTGGGGTCGAGCGAGGCGATGGGATCCTGCGGGATGAAACCCAGCGACTCGCGTCGCAGCGCCCGTATCGCATCGGGCGCGAGGTCCGCGAGATCCCTGCCGAGCACGTGCACCGACCCGGAGGTCACGTGGCAGGCCCGCGGCAGCATGCGGCCGATCGCCTGGGACACGGTCGACTTGCCGGATCCCGACTCGCCGACGATCGCGAGCAGTTCGCCGCGGGCGACATCGAGATCGATCCCGTCGAGCGCTCGGGTCACGCCGAGACGGGTGCGGTACTCGGCGCTGAATCCCGTGAGCGAGACCACCGGGGCAGCGGGGGCGTTCGCGGTCATACGAGGCTCCTTGTCTCGCGCGGATCGAGCCGATCGCGCATCGTGTCGCCGATGAGGTTGATGGAGAGGATCGCGACGACGAGCACCGCGGCCGGGATGAACAGCAGCCAGGGCGCCTGCAGCATGTAGCTGCCGCCCTCCTGGATCAGCAGGCCCAGCGACGAGCGGGGCGGCTGCACCCCGTAGCCGAGGAAGCTCAGTCCTCCCTCGACGAGGATGCCGACCGACAGCGCGTACGTCCCCTGCACCGCGATGGTGCCGCTGACGTTCGGCAGCAGGTGCCGGAAGAGGATCACCGGGGCCGACACGCCGCTGATCTTCGCGGTGGTCACGAAGTCGCGCTTGGCGACCGACATCGCCGCCGCGCTCACCATGCGGGTCATGAGCGGCACCGTGACGAGCACGATGCTGGAGAGCACCGCGGCCTGGCCGGGTCCCACCACCGCCGCGATGAGGATCGCGAGCACGATCGACGGGAAGGAGTAGAGCACGTCGCTCAGGCGCATGATGACCTCCCGCGCCCAGCCGCCCGCGTAGCCGGCGACGAGGCCGAGGATCACGCTGATGACCGCGGTGCACACGACGGCGAGGGTGGAGAGGACGAGCGTGGTGCGCGTGCCCTCCAGCAGGCGCGCCAGCACCGAGCGGCCGAGGGCGTCGGTGCCGAAGGGGTACGCCGCAGAGGGCGGGCTGAGCCTCGGGCCGACGATCCTCGCGGGATCGCCCGCGAAGGGGATGACGGCGGCCGCCACAGCGACGAGCACGATGAGGCCGAGCGCGCAGGCGGCGGCGATGAAGAGGGCGTCGCGGGGCGGGCGGGTCTTGACCGCGCGCTTCCGCTTCGAGAGCGGGAGGGAGTAGGTGGTCATGATCCTGCCTTCCCGGTGACGGCGACGCGCGGGTCGAGCGCGCTCGTGATGAGGTCGAGCACGAGGCTCAGCACGACGAAGACGGCGGCGGCGAAGAGCACGGTGGCCTGCACGACCGCGAAGTCCCGACGGCCGAGGCCGGTGACCATGAACGAGCCGAGCCCCGGCAGGTTGAACAGCGTCTCGATGATGACGGCGCCGCCGAGGAGATAGGCGGTGATGGTGCCGAGCAGCGTGAGGATCGGGATCCCGGCGTTGCGCAGGACGTGATGGCGCACGATGTGCCCGGCCGTCTCCCCGCGCGCGACGGCGGCCGTGATGTGCGGTTCGACGAGCACTCCCATGACGGCGTCGCGCGTCGTGCGCGCGGTCGCCGCGACGCAGAAGACGGAGAGCACGAGCGCGGGAAGCAGGAGCGCCTGGAACGTCGGCCAGAAGCCCGTGCCGATGCTCGCGAACCCGCCGACCTTCAGGCCGAGCGAGAACTGCGAGAACACGAAGATGACGATGCTGCCGAGCACGAACTCGGGCACGCTGATGCCGATGCTCGACACGACGCGGCCGACGGCGCCGCCCTGCTTCGCACCGGATCGCACTCCCGTCCAGATCCCGAGCGGCACGCCCGCGAGCAGCGTCACCGCCATCGCCATGATCGTGAGCGTCGCGGTCACCGGGATGCGCTCGAGCATCTCGCCGGAGACGGAGCTCTGCGTGACGTAGGAGGTGCCGAGCTCCCCCGTGAGCACCTGCCCGATCCAGGCGAAGTACTGCACGAAGATCGGCTGATCGAGCCCGTACGCCTCGGCGAGCAGCTGCCGCTCCTCGGCGGAGGCGAGCGGGCCGAGGATGATGTCCTCGTAGCTGCCGGGCATGAGACGGATCGCGACGAAGATGAGCACCGAGACGCCGAGCAGGGTGATGAGCGCGCTCATCACCCGCCCGGCGGACCAGCGAAGGATCTGCATCATTCGGGACTACTCCCCGGCGATCCGGTAGTCGGCGATGTTGCGGAGGATGTCGCCGTACCCCTCGTTGCTCTGGATCGTCGGGCTCACCGCCGCGGTGTCGAACCCGATGATCGACGGCCGGTGCACGAGCGGCACGATCTCGGCGTACTCGTCGGCGGAGGCGCACAGCTCGGTCAGCACCTCGGCGCGCGCGTCGGGATCGGTCTCGCTCGCACCCTCGGCGATGAGCGCGTTGAGATCCTCGTGCACGCCCGTGAAGCCCACGTTGAAGAAGGCCTGCTCGGGGTTCCACCACTTGGTCACCATGGAGGGATCGGAGTACCCCGCGAACCACCCGATCGACAGATCGAAGTCGCCCGGCTGGGCCGAGAAGACCCGCTCGTTGTAGGTCGCGGTGTCGAACTGCTCGATCTCCACGGTGACGCCGATCTCCGCGAGCTGCTGCTGCACGAGCTGCGCGATCTGCGCCATCACGGGCTCCGAGGTGTAGACGATGAGGTCGAGCGCGACGTCTCCGGCGCCCTGCTCCTCGATGATCGCCTTCGCATCCTCGATCGAGGCCCGCTCGGACGGCAGCTCGTCGACCCGGCAGGCGCCGGGCAGGTTCGAGGGGGTGATGCCGGTCGGCGTCGTCTCGCCCGCGAACACGATGTCGGCGATCGCCTGGCGGTCGATCGCGGTGTTGATCGCGAAGCGGACGTCCTGGTCGTTCAGCGGACTGTCGGGCTTCTGCGAGTTGACGAAGACGTAGTAGAGATCGCTCTGCGTCTGGTTGACGATCCGGAGGCCCTCGTTGCCGCCGAGCTGCGACAGCGAGTCGATGTTGACGAAGTTCGCCATGCCCGCGCTGCCCTCGCGCAGCGCCGCCTGCCTCGTCGACTCCTGATCCACGATCTGCAGCTCGAGGGTCTGCACGGCGAGGTCGTCGCCGCCGTGCCAGCCGGGGTTCGCGGTGAAGGTCCACGACTCGTCCTGACGGTGATCGCCGACGACGTACGGCCCGGTGCCGAGCATCGTCGTCGTGAGGTCGACGCTGCCGTCGTTCACCTCCTGCATCGGGAGGATCGCCGCCGGCGTGTTCGCGAGCGCGGCGAGGAACGGCGCGTACGGGCTGGCGAGCTTCACGGTGACCTGATCGTCGCCGGTGGCCTCGACGGACTCGACGGGGCCCATCTGGCCGGACCACACGCTCATGCTCGCCACCTGGCGCTCGAGGCTGCCGACGACGTCGTCGACGGTGAGCGCGCGGCCGTTCGAGAACGTAGCGGTGGTGTCGATCGTGAAGACGTAGGTCGTGTCGTCCGGCTGCTCCCAGGAGGTGGCGAGCTTCGGCTGGATCTCGAAGTTCTCGTCGGTCGTCACAAGCGTCTCGTAGACCAGCCCCATGATCATCCACGAGCGGGCGGTCTGCGCGGTCTGGGGGTCGAGCCCGTCGGCCTCGCTCGTGTCGTAGTCCAGCTGCACGGTGAGGGCGCCCGTGCCCGTGAGCGCCTCGTCGGCGACCGCGAGGAAGCCCGGCGCGGCCTCCGTCTGCTCGGTGCCGCCCGGCGCCGAGCCGGGCGCGGCGCAGGAGGTGAGGACGCACGCGAGGCTCAGCGCGATCGCGGCGCCGGCGGCCGCCCGGGAGCGGGTTCGTTGGTTGATCAACACCGTGGTGACTCCTTCGACAGTGGTGGTGGCCCGGACCGCGGCGATGCGCTCCGGCCGGCGGCGCCCGCCGATGGGCGCGCCTTGGATGATCACGGTACATACATAAATCGTTTTATGCAAGTTTCGCTCGGTATCCATAAATCCATTTATCCCGCGCCGTCCCGGTATCCTCGTACCGAGAGCCCGAGGAGGCGCAATGGCCCGGTACCCCAACGTCACGATCAAGGACGTCGCAGCTCGCGCCGGCGTGTCGATCACCGCGGTGTCCCACGCCCTCAACGGCAAGGGCACCCTCTCCGAGGAGACCCGCGAGCGCATCCGCGACGTCGCCCAGGCCATGGGCTACCAGGCCGACGCACTGGCCCGCGGGCTGCGCCGCTCGCAGATCGGGGTGATCGGGATCGTGCTGCGCCCGCTCGACGCGCTCGAGAACTACAGCCCCCCGGGCGTGGACTACTTCCTCCGCTTCGCCGGCGCCGCCGCGGTCAGCGCCCTCGACCACGGCCTCAGCCTGATGCAGGTGGCCGATCTCGTGAAGGGCCCCGTGACTCCGCTGGCGTTCTCCCTCGACGGCTACATCGTCACCGATCCGGTGCGCGACGACCCCGTGGTCGATCTCCTCGAGAAGCGGGGGATCCCCTACGTCACCCTGGGTCGGGATCTCGGCCGGCCCGAGGCCTCGAACTGGGTGGCGTCAGCCGACGCCGACGCCTCCCTGACGGTACTCGAGCACCTGCACGAGCAGGGTGCGCGCACCATCGTCTGCGTCGGCGGGACCGACGACAACTCCTGGAACGCCGACGCCGAGCGGGTCTACCGGGACTGGTGCGGGCGCACCGGCCGGTCTCCGCGCTTCCTGCGCAGCCCCGAGGGGCTCGGTGAGGCGGGCGGCCGGGATCTGGTGCCCGCGATCCTGGAGGGCGGCATGCCCGACGCCGTCTACTCCCTGACCGGGCGGCACGCGGCGGGAATCCAGGACGCGATGCGGGAGCGGGGCCTCGTGGCACCGCGGGACTATCTGCTCGCCTGCGGCACCGACGCGGATCAGACGAGGACGGCGGACCCGCCGATCACCGCGATCGATCTGCACCCCGAGATCCTCGCCCGCGAGACCGTCGCGCTCCTCGTCGCCATCACGCGAGGCGAGGCGCCCCCGGGGCGCCGCCTCGTGCCGTCCGAACTGCTCGTGCGGCGCTCATCGCTGCGCGACGCCTGAGCCGCGGCCCCGGGCCGCGATCCCGGAGCCGCGGCCTCCGCGCCCGGAAGGGGCGGCGCAGAGCGGGGCGGGAGGGCGCGGAGCGGGTCGCGGGAGCGAACGGTCGGAGCGCACGCGATCGGACGCGCTCGTGCCGCGCGGCACGAGCGCCCGGTCCGCCTCAGGGCGCGGGATCCGCGGCATCCGCGGGATCCGCGGCGTCCGCGACGCCGACCTCGCGCATCAGCTCGGCGACATCCGGGTGGCGATGATCGCCGCGGAGGAGGTCCCCCCGGACCCGGGCGTGCACGTCGGCCGGCATGTCCTGGCTCAGCTTGAACATCGCCGACTCGGAGTCGATGTCGATCGTGAACGACACCACACCCGAGAGGATCCGCTCGAAGACGTGCTTCGACTCCGCGGGATCCCACGGCTCGGCACGGCGCCCCTCCAGCTGCTCCACCGTCCGCTCCACGACCGCGAGGTTCTCCGCGGGTTCCTCGAGCACCGTCACGCGCCCCGTGAGGTGCACCGTCGCGTAGTCGAGCGTCGGCACGGCGGGCGTGAACCCGTAGGTGCTCGGCGACACGTAGGCGTGCGACGAGGCGAACACCAGCAGCACCTCCGGCCGCTCGGCGAAGCGCCGCCAGTGCTCGTTGGCCCGCCCGATGTGCCCCCACAGACGGGTGCCCACGAGCGTCTCGCCGGGCACCGCGCCGGGCGGGAATACGATCGGCGTGTGCGTCGCGAGCGGGGCGCCGTCGGTCGAGGTCACCACGACGGCGAAGGGGTTGTTCCAGACGAACTCGGCGATGGCTCGCCCCGATGGAGCGGGGTAGCTGGGGTAGGTGTGCATCGATACCGCCTCCCTGCGGTAGCGGGGGGATCGTCGTGATCCACCCGGGATAAATCGTTTTACCTCACGACGGTAGCAGAGTAAAACGATTTATGTAAAGATGCACGGCACCCACCGCCCCACGAGATCCTCGTCTCGACCGACTCGTCATCCGGCGCGTCGGCGGATGCTCCGGACCGCCCGGCTCCCGGTCCTCCGCCGCTGAGGCGAGTCCGCCCCATGCGCGCTGGTCAGGAGGCGTCGAGATCCCGCGAGAATCGCGCATCTCCCGACGGCGCGGAGTCGTCGGGGACGGGGCGACGCAGCCGGCAGGCGATCGGGAGAGGGCGCTCGGTGCCCCCGGCGGCGACAGCCCGCCGGGTGCCCGGGAGGCGCCCGGCACGCTCCCGGCCGGCCGGTCCCCCGGCGCCGGGGGGAGCCCTGCGGCCCGTGCCCGATGGGCGGGCGCACGCCGGCCGGCGCCCGCGCCTCACACCGTCAGCGTGCGCCACTCCCCCGTCTCGGCCTCGGTGGGCATGCCGTCGAGGATCCGGATCGTGCGGGCCTCCGGGTCGGTGATGAGCGTCGCGAGGGTGGCCCACCGGTCCCCGTAGCCCTTGGACATGTCGGCGCGGCAGGTGAGCGGCGGCTCGCCCTCCTCGGTCAGCAGCACCCGCACCAGGTCCCCCGGAGCGACCGGCAGGCCCTCGGCGAGGCGCGCGCGCACGAGCGCGAGGCGCTCCGAGGAGTCGGGCTCGTAGATCTCGGACTTCTGCGCCGCGAGCGGCGTCTCGTGCTGGAAGTGGTTGGTGCGCTGCACCGAGCCCGAGACCGCCTCGATCACGAACACCCCCGCGGGGCTCATCTCGACCGACACCGCGCGCTGCGCGTCGAGCATCGTGAACGCCGAGGACGACGCGATCGGCGCCTCGCGGATCACCTCGATGGCCTCGTCGACGGAACGGCACTCCGAGAGCACCACGCTCGAGAGCACGTGCATGGGCACACCGTCGGGGCGATCCTCGCGGTGTCCGAGGATGTTGAAGTGCAGGGCCAGGCCGGCCTCGTTCACGCCGATCTTCGAGAGGATGCCCTGCTCGGTCAGGCCGGCGTAGCGCAGCCCGGGGCCGGAGACCGTGTGCGTGTGCCAGAACGGATCGAGCTCGACGTGCCAGTCCCAGGTCTGCACGCCGTAGCGGCGGTCGCCGATCTCGGCCGTGAGCGTCGAGCACTCGCTCGACGGCTTCTCGCCGAGGGCGATGATCTCGGTGCGGGCGTTGAGCGCGACGACCTGCGAGAGCTCGACGCCGGCCCCCTCGGCGATCCCCTCGAACTGCTCGAGCAGCCCCGGCCGCCAGCCGCGCAGCGCGGAGACGACCCGCGCGACGCCGTCGCGCTCGCGCTCCTCGTCCACGCCCAGCACGCGGAACAGCTCCGCGTACTTCGTGTAGGCGCCCCCGAGGCTTCCGCGCAGCGCGGCGCCCCGGCTGAGGCCCAGTTCGCGGGGCGTGGCGCCCGCGACCTCGAGGTGCAGGCGTTCGGTCTTGTGGGTCATATCGGTCCTTCTGATGATGGCGGTGGGGGCGGGCGATCAGGCGTCGGCGCCCATGAGCGCGTCGCGGAGGCCGCGCTGCGGCTTCCAGCCCGGGCGCGGGGCCGAGGCGATGAGCAGTCGGGTGTAGGGCTGCTGCGGGTCGTCGAGCACCTCGTGCACGGTGCCGCGCTCGATGATGCGGCCCGTGCGCATCACCACGACGTCGTCGGCGATGTCGCGCACCACCGACAGGTCGTGGGTGATGAAGAGGTACGACAGGCCGTGCTCGGCCCGCAGGCGCTTGAGCAGGTCGAGCACCTGCGCCTGCACCGAGACGTCGAGCGCCGACACCGCCTCGTCGAGCACGATGATCTTCGGCTCGGCGGCGAGCGCGCGGGCGATCGCGACGCGCTGCTTCTGGCCTCCGGAGAGGGCGGCCGGCTTCGCGTCGGCGTGGCGCTCGGTGAGGCCGACCTCGGCGAACAGCTCGAGCACCCGCGCCCGGCGGCCCCGCTTGTCGAGGTCGGGGCGGTGCGCGCGCAGCATCTCGTCGATCGTGGCCGACACCGGCAGCGAGCGGTTGAGCGAGCCCTGCGGATCCTGGAACACCATCTGCACGAGCGCGGCCCGCTCCCGCAGCCGGCGCCGCGCGGTGGTGGGCCGCACGTCGTGACCGGCGATGCGCACGGTGCCCGAGTCGGCCGACTCGAGCCCCACGATGACGCGGGCGAGGGTCGACTTGCCCGATCCGGACTCCCCGACCACTGCGAGACAGGTGCCCTCGCGCAGCTCGCAGGAGACGTCGTCGAGCGCGGCCACGCTGGCCTTGCGGCCGAGGTGGAAGGTGCGCTTCAGGTGCTCGACCTCGATGATCGCCGTGGTGCTCATGCGCCGGCCTCCTCGCCGTTGATCCGGTCCGTCCCGTCGTTCCCGCCGCCCTCTCGCAGCGGCGCCGGTCCGGCACCGCCCGCGAGGAACGCCGCCGGATGCCCCTCGGGGTAGAGCATGGGCCGCGCCGCCATGAGCTTGCGGGTGTAGTCCGTGCGCGGGCGATCCCGGATCTCCTCCGGCGTGCCGATCTCGAGGATCTCGCCGTCCTTCATCACCGCGAGCCGGTCGCACACGGCGGCGGCGAGGTCGAGATCGTGGGTGACGAAGATCATCGAGAGGCCGTGCTCGCGGCGCTTCTCGTCGAGGATCGCGACGACCTCCGCCTGCGTGGTCACGTCGAGGGCGGTGGTCGGCTCGTCGGCGAGCAGCAGCTTCGGGTCGCCCGAGATCGCGCCCGCGATCACCACCCGCTGCAGCATCCCGCCCGACAGCTGGTGCGGATAGGAGCGCAGCACGCGCTCGGTGTCGGCGATCCCCACCTGGCGCAGCAGATCCGCGGCCCGCTCGCGGGCCTCGGCCCGGCCCATCGACCGGGCGTCGCTCATCCCCTCGACGAGGAAGCGCCCGACCGGCAGCACCGGGTTCAGCGCGCCGTGCGGGTTCTGCGCGATGAGCGCCAGGTCCTCCGCCCGGATGCGGCGCAGCGCGTCGCCGCCCGACGCCAGCAGGTCGGTGCCGTCGAGCGCGATCGTCCCGTCGACCCGCGCGCCGTCCGGCTCGATGCCGAGGATGCACTTGAGCGTCATCGACTTGCCCGAGCCCGACTCGCCCACGAGGCCGAGCGCCTCGCCCTGCGCGAGCTCGAGGGAGTTGCCGTGCAGGATCTCGGTCTCGTGCCCCGTGTCGGGGTCGACGACCGTCATTACCAGTCCGTCGATCTTCAGCATCAGCGTGTCCTTCCCGAGGCGCGGCGGCCGCCCAGCTGCTCGCCGACGTATCCGAAGGCGGCGACCGTGATGACGATGGCGAGGCCGGCGAAGATGCTCTGCTCCCAGTAGCCCTGCTGCAGCGAGGCCTGCCCGTTCGAGACCATGAGTCCCCAGTCCGGGGTGGGCGGCTGCACGCCCAGGCCGAGGAACGAGAGCGCGGCGAGCTCGATCATGGCGTAGCCGAAGTTGATCGTCATGCCGGTGAGGATCTGGGTGCGCACGTTGGGCAGGATGTGCCGCACCGTGATGACGAAGCCCGAGATGCCCTGCAGCTGCGCCGAGGCCACGTAGGGCAGGTTGCGCTCGCGCAGCGCGACGGACCGGATGACGCGCGCCGAGTAGGGTGTGAAGCCGATCGCGAGCGCGATGGACGCGGTGAGCAGCGAGGGGCCGAAGATCGCGACCGCGAGGATCGCGAGCAGCATGTTGGGGAACGCGAACAGGATGTCGAGCATACGACTGATGAGCGCGTCGACCCGGCCGCCGAACCACACGGCCGTGAGCGCGAGCGTCGTCGCGAGGAAGGCGGTGACGAGGATCACGATCGTGGGCCCGATGAGGCTGGTGCGCGCGCCCCAGATGATGCGCGACAGGATGTCGCGGCCCGACTGGTCAGTGCCCATGAGGTGCGCGAGGCTCCAGGCCTCGTGGCGCGCGGTGACGCTGCCCTCGTAGGGGTCGTAGGGTGCGATGACCGGGGCGAGGATCGCCATGAGCACCACGAGCGCGATGATGCCGAGGCTGATCAGCCCGACCGGCCCGAGGCGCTTGGCGAGGAGCCGCCAGCCCGAGACCGGCACGTCGTTGCGGTGCTTGCGGAGCAGTTGCACCGCCACGGTGTCCTGGGCGCTCGTGTTCGCGCCGGGATCCCGCTTCATCTTCTGCTGAGTCATCGTGCTGCCGCTCCCTTGCTCAGCCGGACGCGTGGGTCGATCACCGCGTAGAGCAGATCGACGATGAGGTTGATGAGGCCGAAGGCCAGCACCATGATGAGCGCGATGGCCTGCACCACCGCGAAGTCCTTCTTCTGCACCGAGTTCACGAGCAGCGAGCCGATGCCGTCGAGGGTGAACGCGTACTCGATCACGAACGCGCTCGCGAGCAGACCCGCGATGTTGGTGCCGAGCACCGTGGTGACGGGCAGCATCGAGTTGCGGATCGTGTGCCGCCACAGCACGAACTGCTTGGGCACACCCCGCGCGATCGCCATGATCACGTGCTCGGATCCCTGCTCCTCCCGCACCGCCGTGCGGGTGATGCGGGCCACGACGGCGATGCCGGGGAACGCGAGCGCGATGGCCGGGAGCGTGAGGTGCCAGAGGCGATCGGCGAAGCCCTCGCCGGATCCGGAGACCGGGAACCAGCCGAGGTTCGAGCCGAACACGAACATGAGCACGAGCGCCGCGAAGAAGGTCGGCACCGCGAAGCCGAGGTTCGAGCCGAACACGACGAGCTTCTCGAAGGCGCCCGAGCGCGTCGCGGCGAGCACGCCGAGCCCCACGCCCAGCACGGTGATGAGGATCGCGGCGAAGGCCGCCAGGAACAGCGTCGTGGGCAGGCGCGACGCCACGAGGGCCGACACGTCCTGCTGGGTGAGCAGGGAGCGGCCGAGGTCGCCCTGCAGCACGTCCATCAGCCAGTTCCAGTAGCGGATGAGGAAGGGATCGTCCAGCCCGTACTGCGCACGGATCGACGCGAGCACCTCGGGGCTCACCGTTCGTCCCTGCACGAGGAACTGCTCCGGGCTGCCGGGGGCGAGGTACATCCCCGAGAACACGATGAAGCTGGAGACGACGAGCACGGCGGCGAGCGCGCCGAGCCGTTTGAGCACGTAGGTCATGGACGATCCCTTCCTGCGGGATTCGGCGTCTACTCGGCCGAGCCGAGGTCGGCGGCCCAGGGGTAGTAGAGGTAGACGAACGACGCGGGCGCACCCGTGACGGAGCCGTCCATGTAGAGGCGGACCGCGAGGTCGTTGATCGGCACCCAGGGCTGCTGCTCCATGACGAGCGCCTCGGCCTCCACGGTCAGCTCGGCGCGGCGCTGCGGATCGCTCTCGGCGAGTGCGGCATCGAGCGCGGCGTCGATCTCGGGATCCGAGAACCCGGCGTAGTTCTGGTCGCTGCCGGTCTTCGCCACACTCACCAGGTGCAGCAGCGGCTCGGGCGCGCTCAGGTAGTTCGTCGTGACGAAGCCGTCGAAGCCCTCGCGCGCGGCGGGGTCGGAGAAGAACGATCCGAACTGCGCGCTCGGCACGCCGGTCGGCTCGAGCGTGATGCCGAGCTCCTTGGCGCCGTTCGCCATCTCGTTGAGGATGTCGGCGTAGAAGGAGCGCTCGCTCGGGTAGGCGATCTTGATGGGCTGCGTGAGATCGACGTCGGCCTGCTCGAGCTCTGCCTTCGCCGCCTCGACGTCGTAGCTCAGATCCGGCAGCTGCTCGTCGCGCAGCTCGTCGACGCCCGAGATGGCGTCCCAGGGAGCCTGCGGCACCACGGAGCGCGACGGGGTGCCGGTGCCCTCGTAGACGGTGTCGGCGATGGCCTGGCGGTCGGTGGCGCGGGTCAGGGCGCGGCGCACGGCGGGATCGCCGAACAGACCGTTGCCCGTCGAGATGATCGCCATGATCTGCATGCCCTCGCCGTAGTAGAGCGAGCCGCTCGTGCTGCTCGAGAGCTGGCCGAGCGCCGGCAGCGGCACGTCGTACGAGCCCTGGATCTCACCGGTCGAGAGGCCGTTGGCGATGGCGGTCGGGTCGACGACGAAGCCGATCTCGACCTCCTTCGCCTTCGCGGCGCGCTCGGCGTTCCAGTAGCCGTCGTAGCGGGTGAGGGTGATCGACTGCCCCTGCTTCCAGTCGCCCGCGGTGAACTGCAGCGGGCCCGTGCACATGACGCCGGTGTCGGGATTGCCGTAGTTCTCGCCCGCGGCCTTGCGCTGCTCCTCCTGCACGACCACGCCGAGCACCGTCGACAGCGACGACGGCAGCAGCTGGTCCGGGGTCTGCAGCGTGACGGTGACCTCCCAGTCGCCGGTCTGCTCGACGTCGACGATGTTCGCGGTGACCCCGCCCGTCCAGTAGCTGCCCTCGGCCGGATCGTTGTGGCGCTTCAGCGAGTAGACGACGTCGTCCATCGTCATCGGCGAACCGTCCCAGAAGGTGACGTCGTCGCGGATGCCGATCGTCCAGGTGAGGCCGTCCTCGGTCTCCGCGCCGGTGGCGAGGTTCGGCTGCACCGAGAAGTCGGGCTGCATCTGGAAGAGCGGCTCGCACAGGTTCGAGACGATCGTGTTCTCGGAGTAGTTGAAGGCCTTGGCGGGGTCGAGGCTGGCGAGCTCGCCGTAGGTCGAGTTCCAGGTGACGCGGTCGATCTCCCCCGTCGCCTCGGGCGTGAGCTGCACGAGCTCGAGGCCGCTGCCGCTCTCGGCACCCTCCTGCGCGTCACCGCCTCGGCTTCCCGAGGCGCAGCCCGCGAGCGCCAGACCCGTGATGGCAAGCAGGGCGATGGACGCCCTCGTCTTTGCGAGTTTCACGTGAGTTTCTCCATTCGAAGTTTCGTCGTTGAATCCTCTTGATCCGACACCTCGCCGGATGAAGACCCACGAGGATGCTAGCACCCAAAACGGTTTGTGCAAAACGGTTTGGGACTACCGTTCCGATCACGGGATCGCCGCCCGACCGCCGTTTCCGGGACTCTCAGAGGTCCCGGACGGGATATCCTGACGAGGTGCAGCAGAGCGGCAGACCGACCATCAAGGACGTGGCGAGGGCGGCGGGGGTCTCCCCGACGACCGTCTCGCACGCCCTCAACGGCAAGGGGGTCGTTCGCCGGGAGACGGTCGAGCGCATCGAGCGCATCGCGACCGAGATCGGCTACCGCCCGAGCGCCATCGCCCGCGGACTCCAGAAGTCGCGGCTGGGTCTGCTGGCCCTCGTGATCCGCCCCCTCAACACGCTCGACACCTTCCTGCCCGAGGGCGTGGACTACTTCCTCCGCATCGCGGGCGCCGCGTCGCTCAGCGCGATGGAGCACGGCTACAGCATGATGCTCGTCGACGATCCCACGCGGCCCGGAGTGCCCTTCAGCGCGCTCGCGGCCGACGCCTACATCGTCACCGAGCCGTTCGAGAACGACCCCGTGCTCACCATGCTCTCCGAGCAGCGCATCCCCTTCGTCACCGTCGGGGCCGATCCCGCCCGCCGCGGCCTCTTCCCCGAGATCGACGAGGGGGCCGAGCATCAGACGCGGCTCATGCTCTCCCACCTCGCCGAGGCCGGCGCGCAGCGCATCGCGCTCGTCACCGGCACCGACCGCAACGACTGGAACCTCGGCTCGCAGCACACGCTCGCGGAGTGGAGCGCCGCCCGCGGGCAGCAACCGCTCATCCTCTCGCTCCCCGAGGTCGAGGGCGAGCGGGTGGGCGACACCGTCATCGATCACTTCTTCGGCGGCGATCCGGCGGAGCACCCCGACGCGATCTTCTGTCTCACCGGCCGCCACGCGTCGGGCGTGACGACCGCCGCGATCCGGCGCGGCATCCGAGTGCCCGAGGATCTGCTGGTCGCCGCGGGATCCGGCGCGGCGCAGAACCGCACCTCGCGCCCCACCGTCACCACGCTCGACCTCCGCCCCGAGGCGATCGCCCAGCTGGCGGTCGAGGTCGCGGTCGGCCTCGCGGACGGACGCCCCGTCGAGCTGCCGATCGCCGCCCCATCGGCGACCCTCGACGTGCGGGAGTCGACCACCCGGGCCTGAAGAGGGCCGGACGGCTCCGTCGCTCACGCCCCTGCCGTCGCTCCCACCCCTGCCTCTCCCGCCCCTGCCGTCGCTCCCACCCCTGCCTCCAGGCCCGCTACCGGCGGGCGTGCGCCCGACGCGCACCTGCGCGACGACCTTCGCGCGTCAGTAGTTGTCACCAAACAAGCGGCGAGGTGGCAACTAGTGACGCGCGAGGTGCGAGGAGCCGCAAGGGGGCACACGCCGCAGGGCGCCTCGCACTCGCGAGACGCCCTGCGGCGGGGCAGGATCTGATCCCGAACCCGGAACGAAACCCGGGTCGGAACCCGGGATCGACTACTTCTGGTTCTTGAGGCGCGAGGCAGCACGCGCGCGCAGCGAGGCCTCGAGCTCCACCTTGCGGATGCGCACCGACTCGGGGGTCACCTCGACGCACTCGTCCTCGCGCGCGAACTCGAGGCACTCCTCGAGGGTCAGCTTGCGGGGCGGGGTCATCGACTCGAAGGTATCGGCCGTGGAGGAGCGCATGTTGGTGAGCTTCTTCTCCTTGGTGATGTTCACGTCCATGTCCTCGGAGCGCGAGTTCTCGCCGATCACCATGCCCTCGTAGACCTCCTCGGCGGGCTGCACAAAGAAGCTCATGCGCTCCTGGAGGTTCATGATGGCGAACGGCGTGGCGACGCCCGAGCGGTCGGCCACGATCGAGCCGTTGTTGCGGGTGGTGATGACGCCGGCCCACTCGCCGTAGCCGTGGGCGATCGCGTTCGCGATGCCGGTGCCGCGGGTGATGGTCATGAACTCCGAGCGGAAGCCGATGAGGCCGCGCGACGGCACGATGAACTCCATGCGCACCCAGCCGGTGCCGTGGTTCACCATGTTCTCCATGCGGCCCTTGCGCGCGGCGAGGAGCTGGGTGATCGCGCCGAGGTGCTCCTCGGGGGTGTCGATCGTGAGGTGCTCGTACGGCTCGTGCTTCTTGCCGTCGATCTCCTTCGTGACCACCTGCGGCTTGCCGACGGTCAACTCGAAGCCCTCGCGGCGCATGTTCTCGACGAGGATCGCGAGCGCGAGCTCGCCGCGGCCCTGCACCTCCCAGGCGTCGGGGCGGTCGGTGTTCAGCACGCGCAGCGACACGTTGCCGATGAGCTCGCGGTCGAGGCGGTCCTTGATCATGCGGGCGGTGAGCTTGTGCCCCTTGACCTTGCCGACGAGCGGCGAGGTGTTGGCGCCGATGGTCATCGAGATCGCGGGCTCGTCCACCGTGATGGTGGGCAGCGGGCGCACGTCCTCGGCGTCGGCGATGGTCTCGCCGATGGTGATGTCCTCGATGCCGGCGATCGCGACGATGTCGCCGGGGCCGGCCTGCTCGGCCGGGTAGCGGGTGAGCGCCTTGGTGAGCATGAGCTCGGTGATGCGCACGTTCTGCACCGCGCCGTCGTGCTTCACCCAGGCGACGGTCTCGCCCTTCTTGATCCAGCCGTGGTGCACGCGCAGCAGCGCGATGCGCCCGAGGAACGGCGAGGAGTCGAGGTTGGTCACGTGGGCCTGCAGCGGGTGCTCGTCGTCGTAGGACGGGGCGGGCACGCGGTCGAGGATCGTCTCGAAGAGCGGCTCGAGATCGGGGTTGTCGGGCAGCGAGCCGTCGGCCGGGCGCGCGTGCGACGCGGCGCCCGCACGACCCGAGAGGTAGACGGTCGGCACGTCGAGCACCGCGTCCACGTCGATGTCGGGGTGATCCTCGGAGAGATCGGAGGCGAGGCCGAGCAGCAGATCCTGCGCCTCGCCCTCGACCTCCTCGATGCGGGCATCGGGGCGGTCGGTCTTGTTGACCGCGAGGATCACGGGCAGATGCGCCTCGAGCGCCTTGCGCAGCACGAAGCGGGTCTGCGGCAGCGGTCCCTCGGAGGCGTCGACGAGCAGCACGACGCCGTCGACCATCGACAGTGCGCGCTCCACCTCGCCGCCGAAATCGGCGTGCCCGGGGGTGTCGACCACGTTGATGACGATGGGGCCGTTCTTCGCGTGCGCACCCTCGTAGGTGATCGCGGTGTTCTTCGCGAGGATCGTGATGCCCTTCTCGCGCTCGAGATCGTTGGAGTCCATGACTCGGTCGTCGACCTCGGCGTGGGCGTCGAAGGAGTTGGTCTGACGCAGCATGGCGTCGACGAGGGTGGTCTTGCCGTGGTCGACGTGTGCGACGATGGCGACGTTGCGGAGGTCTTCGCGGGTGGCGAGAGCCATAGAGGTGGAGTCCTAACGAGACGAGCGGAGCGTCGGCACGGCAGGAGGCCGGGTGCGGTGCGAGGTTTCGCACTCGGGCACCGAAAAGGCCGACATATCATTCTAGCTGACGAATCGCCCGGCCCGCCCTGGACGCTCTCATTCTGCGCCGAGTCGCAGGATCCCGGCGACTCGGGTCCCCTCGTGCGAGAACCGGCGCGCCATCCCCGGACGGCCCGAACGGACGCCGTCGCCAAGATCGTATATGATCTGAGGGATGACCGAGCGCCGCCGACTCACCCCCGGCCTGCTCGCGGTGCTCTCCTTCCTGGCCGCGGTGGGCCCCTTCGCCACCGACATGTACCTGGCGTCGTTCACCGAGATCGCGCGGGATCTCGGCGCGCAGCCCTCCTCGGTGCAGCTCACGCTCACGGCGTTCCTCATCGGCATGGGGGTGGGGCAGCTGCTGCTCGGACCGCTCTCCGATCAGTGCGGCAGGCGCCCCGTGCTCGTCATCTCCCTCGCGGTCTTCGCGGCCGCGAGCATCGCGATGATCTTCTCCCCGAACATCGCCGTCTTCGTCGTGCTGCGCGCGGTGCAGGGCGTCGCGGGATCGGCGGGGGTCGTCGTCTCGCGCGCCATCGCGGTCGACCTCTCCCGGGGCGCGGCGGCGATCCGCGCGATCAGCCTCATCGCCATGTTCGTCGGGCTCGGCCCCCTCGTCGCGCCGCCCGTCGGCGGCGCGATCCTCGCGATCGGCGACTGGCGGGCCGTGCTCGCGACCCTCGCCGCGATCGCCGCAGCCATGTTCGTGCTCGCCGCCGTATTCGTCCCGGAGTCGCTGCCCCGGGAGGCGCGCCGCGCCGCGGGGCTCCGCACGGCGCTCGGGAGCTTCGGCGCGATCCTCGGCAACGGCCGCTTCCTGCTGCTCATGTGCGTCTTCGGGCTCGCCTTCGGCAGCATGATGTCGTACATCTCCGCGTCGCCGTTCGTGGGGCAGGTCGTGCTCGGGATGCCGCCCCTCCTGTACTCGCTCGCCTTCGCGGCGGGCGCGGCCGCCATGATCCTCGCCAACTCCATCAACGCGAGCCTGGCCGGGCGCGTCCCGGCGCACCGCATGCTGCTGATCGGCAGCATCCTCTCCCTGGCCGCGGGCATCGCGCTCACGGCGCTCAGCCTGAGCGACGCGCTCTCCCCCGCCCTCTTCATCGTGTGCGCGTTCACCCTGACCGGCGGCACGGGCCTCACCATGTCGAACTCGAGCGCCATCGCGCTGTCGCTCTCCGAGGAATCGCGCGGATCGGGGTCGGCCCTGCTGGGGGCCTCGCAGTTCGCGGTGGGCGGTCTCGCCTCCCCGCTCGTGGGCGCCTGGGGCGAGCACACGGCGCTGCCCATGGCGCTGTTCGTGCTCACCGCGTCCGCACTCGCCTGCGCGGGGGCGCTCCGCTACGTGCGCCTGGCGCGGTAGCCTCACCGCCGACCGCGCGGAGACGCGGAGTCCCGAGCGGCTGCCTCCTCTCGAGGACAGCGGCCGCTCGGGACTCCAGGTGCGGACCGCGGTCGGGACGCTGCGCTCCGCCGGCGCCGACACCTTACTGTGCGCAGATCGCCGGAATTCACGCTCCCAATGGACGATCTGCGCACAGCAGATGTCGAGCCGGGCCGAGCCGAGCAGGCCCCCGCTGGGAGGCGGTACAGCCTCAGCCGACCCCGAGCTCGATCTGGGCGCCCGGAATCGCGGCGAGCAGGTTCTTCGTGTACTCCTGCTGCGGGTTCTCGAAGACCTCCGAGGTCTCGGCCTGCTCCACGATCCGGCCCTGCTGCATCACGCACACCCGATCGGCGATCAGGCGCACCACCGCGAGATCGTGGGTGATGAAGAGGTAGGTGAGCCCCAGTTCGCGCTGCAGTTCGGCGAGCAGGTCGAGGATCTGCGCCTGCACGAGCACGTCGAGCGCCGACACCGCCTCGTCGAGCACGAGGATGTCGGGCTTGAGCGCCAGGCCGCGGGCCACCGCCACGCGCTGGCGCTGACCGCCCGAGAGCTCGTTGGGGTAGCGCGTCGCGAGCTCGCGCGGCAGCGCGACCTGGTCGAGCAGCTCGAGCACACGGGCCTTGCGACTGGCGCTGTCGCCCACGCCGTGGATCTTCAGCGGCTCCATGATCGTGTTGCCGATGTTGTGCAGCGGGTCGAGCGAGCCGTACGGATCCTGGAACACGGGCTGCAGCGTGCGCCGCAGGTCGAAGAGGCGCTTGCCAGAGAGCTCGGCCGTCTCCTCCCCCGCGATGCGGATCGATCCCGAGCTGGGCTTCTCGAGCTGCAGCACCATCTTGGCGATGGTCGACTTGCCCGAGCCCGACTCGCCCACGAGCGCCATGGTCTCGCCGCGGTTGACCGTGAAGGTCGCGTCGCGCACCGCGTGGAAGTCCTCGTGGCCGAAGCTGCCCTTGCGCAGCTTGTAGATCTTGCCCAGGCCCGAGACCTCGATCATCGGCTCGCCCTGGCGCACCGCGGGCTTCTCCTCCTCGGCGAGCGCCGCGAGGTCGAACGCCTCCGTGGGGGCGGCCGGCAGCTCGGCGTCGGCGCCGATGCGCCGCGAGGCCAGGCTGGGCGCCGCGGAGACCAGCCGCTTCGTGTACGGGTGCTGCGGATCCTGCAGGATCGCGCGGCTCGGACCCGCCTCGACGATGTTGCCCTGGTACATCACGATGAGCTTCTCGGCGCGCTCCGCGGCGAGGCCGAGATCGTGGGTGATGAAGACCACCGCGGTGCCGAGTTCGCCGGTCAGCTTCGCGAGGTGATCCAGCACCACCCGCTGCACCGTCACGTCGAGGGCCGAGGTCGGCTCGTCGGCGATCAGCAGCTGCGGCTCGGCGGCCAGGCCGATGCCGATGAGGGCGCGCTGCTTCATGCCGCCCGAGAACTGGTGGGGGTACTGCTTCATGCGCTGGCCGGCGTTCTGCAGGCCGGCCTGCTCGAGCACCTCGATGGCGCGCTGCTTCACGGCCTTGCGGCCCTTGGCCAGGCCGTTCGCGCGCACGGCCTCCTCGACCTGGAAGCCGACCGACCACACCGGGTTGAGGTTCGACATGGGGTCCTGCGGCACGAGGCCGATCTCACGGCCCCGGATCGACTCCATCTCCCTGCGGGAGATGCCGACGAGCTCGCGGCCGTTCCACCGCACGGAGCCCTCGGTGATGCGGCCGGTGCCCGGCAGCAGATTGATGACCGCGTGCATCGTGGTCGACTTGCCCGAACCCGACTCGCCGACGATCGCGACGGTCTCGCCAGGGTAGACGTCGAAGTCGATGCCGTGCACGACCTCCTTGATGTTCTTGTCGACCTTGAAGGCGACCTTGAGGTCGCGCACGCTCAGCAGGGGCTGCATGAATGTCTGTCCGCTCTCGGAGTTCGCCGCGCTCATCGTCGTGCCCTCGCCTTCGGGTCGAGGGCGTCGCGCACCACTTCACCCAGCATGACGAAGCCGAGCACGGTCACGCTGAGGGCGAGCGACGGGTAGATGAGGGGCATGGGATCGGTGCGCAGCGACAGCTGCGCCGCGCTGATGTCATTGCCCCAGCTGATGAACTGGCCGGGGGGAAGGCCGACGCCGAGGAACGAGAGGGTCGCCTCCGCCACGATGGCCGACGACAGCGACAGCGTGGTGACCACGATCGCCGGCGCGAGTCCGTTCGGCAGCACGTGCCGCACGAGCGTCGCGAAGCGCGAGAGGCCGAGCGACTCGGCGGCCATCACGAAGTCCGCGTTCTTGACGCGCAGGATCTCGCTGCGCACGATGCGCGCGGTGATGGGCCAGGAGAAGCCGCCGATCGCGAAGGCGATCACGAGCGGGTTTCGGTAGTCCTGCATCACGCTCATCACCACGACCGCCGCGAGGATGTAGGGGATCGAGAAGAAGATGTCGCCGATGCGCGAGAGCACGGTGTCGATGAAACCGCCGAAGAAGCCGGCCAGCGCACCCATCACGGTGCCCACCACGAAGGTGATCGCGATCACGATCAGACCGACCGACACCGAGGTCGACGCCCCGTAGACGATGCGGGCGTAGACGTCGTAGCCCTGCTTGGTGAAGCCGAGCGGGTGCCCCGGCTCGGGGGCGCCGTTGGAGTTGGCGAGCGAGCTCGCACGCGGATCCACCGGGGTGAACCACCCGGGGAAGAGCGAGACGAGCACCACGAGCAGGATGATCACGGCGGAGATCCAGAACATGGGCCGGCGGCGCATGTCGCGCCAGGCGTCGAGCCAGAGGTTCGACTTCTTCTCGCGGATCCTGACCGCGTCGACCGAGGCGACCGGCGTGTCGACCACCGGCGCGACGAAGTGCTCGATGGGCGGACGCTGCGCGCCCGCCGGCTGATTGCGGGTGTTCTGCGGCTCAGGCATAGCGGATCCTCGGGTCGAGCACGGCGTACAGGAGGTCGACGAAGAGGTTGACGACGAGGTAGATCAGCACCATCACAGTCACGAACGAGACGACCGTGGCGTTCTCGCCCTTCAGGATGGCGTTGAAGAGCACGTTGCCGACGCCCGGGACGTTGAAGATGCCCTCGGTGACCGTCGCGCCCACCATCAGCGTGCCGAAGTCCGTGGCCGTGTTGGTGATCGTGGGGATCAGCGAGTTGCGCAGCACGTGCACGGGGACGACGCGATTGCGGCTGAGCCCCTTGGCGTAGGCGGTGCGCACGAAGTCCTGGTTGAGGGTGTCGATGACCGAGGAGCGGGTGAGGCGCATGCTCGTCGCGTAGAGCGAGACGCCGAGCACGATGGCGGGGAGCAGGAGGTCGCTCACCGGGGCTCCCGCTCCGACCGTCGGGCTGAACCAGCCGAGCTTCAGACCCAGGCCGTACTGCGCGATGAACGCGATCACGAAGATCGGGACGCTGAGGAAGAGCAGGCCGATGATCAGGTTGATGTTGTCGAAGAGCTTGCCCTTGCGCAGCCCCGAGAAGAGGCCGACGACCACGGCGAGCACCAGCTCGATGGCGATCGCCATCGCGGCGAGCGTGATGGTGACCGGGAAGGTGCGGGCGAGGATCTCGGAGACCGGTTCACCCGAGAAGCTGATGCCGAAGTCGCCGACGAGGATGCCCTTGAGGTACAGGAGGTACTGGATGAAGAAGGGCTGATCGAGGTTGTACTGCGCGCGAACCCGCTCCAGCACGGCCTCGCTCGGCTGCTTGTCGCCGAACATCGCGGCGATGGGGTCTCCCGGCATCGCGAAGACCATGAAGTAGATCAGGAAGGTGGTGCCCAGCAGGACGGGGATCACCTGAAGCAGACGGAAGAGGATGTATCTCAGCACTCGCCGATCCCCTTCCGCTCAGTGGAGGTAGACATGTTGCGTATTCTCTCGCATTCGTGGTGCGAAGCGAAACCGCGGGACGTCGGTGTCCCCGGTTCGCACGTGGGGTGCCCGTCGGAGACGCGGATGGCGTCGAGACGAGGGCGAGGCCCCGAGCGGTCCGCCCGGGGCCTCGCAGAAGCGGGTTACTTCTTGGTGATCTCGTTGAAGATCGGAACCGAGTTCCAGCCGAACGCGACGTTGTCGACGTTCTCGCTGAAGCCGCCGGTCGTTCCCTGGTACCACAGCGGGATCGAGGGCATGTCCTCGAGCAGGATCTCCTGCACCTCGCTGAGCTTGGCGTTGCGCGCCTCGTGGTCGCTCTCCTGGACCGCTTCGTCGAGCAGCTGATCGACCTCGGGGTTCGAGTAGAAGCCGTGGTTCGAGCTGGCGTCGGTGTAGTAGAGCGGCTGCAGGTAGTTGTAGGCACCCGGGTAGTCGCCCTGCCAGCCGGCACGGAAGGGACCGCCCACGGTGTCGGCCTCGCGGTCGTCGAGGAAGGCGGCGAAGGTCGGGTAGAGCTTCGGCGCCGCGCTGATGCCGAGGTTGGTCGCCCACTGGTTGGCGACGGCCTCGACCCACACCTGGTGCGGGCCGTCGGTGTTGGTGGCCACCTCGAGCGTGCCGTCGAAGGGGCTGATCGCGTCGGCCTCGGCCCACAGCTTCTTCGCCTCGTCGAGGTTGAACTCGAGCTTGTCCTTACCGGCGAGGTCGTCGGCGAAGCCGTCGACCACCGGCGAGGTGAAGTCGACCGCCGGCACGTTCGTGCCCTCGAAGATCACGTCGATGATCTCCTCGCGGTCCACCGCCATCGACAGCGCGGCGCGGCGGAGCTTGCCCTCCTCGTCCATGCCGAAGTGCTCGAGATTCGTCGAGATGGCGAGGGTGGTGGTCAGCGCGCCGGCCTGGTTGATCGCACGCTCGCCCAGCTCGTCCTGGAACACCGCGAAGGAGGTGTCGGGGATCTGATCGAGCACGTCGAGGTTGTTGGCGAGCAGGTCGGTGTAGGCCGCGTCGAGCGAGGCGTAGACCTTGAACAGGATCCCGTCGTTGTGCACCTCGCGGGGCCCGACGTAGGTGTCGTTCTTCACGAGGCTGATCGACTCGTCGTGCTTCCAGGCGCCCTCGCCGTCGAGCTTGTAGAGACCGTTGCCGATCGGGTTCTGGCCGAACGCCTCCATGTCCTCGAAGGCGACGTCGGGCAGCGGGTAGTACGCCGAGTAGCCCAGGCGATCCGGGAAGTCGGGGCTCGCCTCGATGGTGAAGGTGTGGTCGTCGACGATCTTGAGGCCCTCGAGCTCCTCGACCGGCTCGGTCTCGCTGAAGCCCTTGATGGCGCTGAAGAAGTACTGGTTGCCGAGCGCGTTGTCGACGTTCGCGGCGTAGTTCCACGCGTCGACGAAGTTCTTGGCGAGCACCGGGGTGCCGTCGGAGAAGACGGCGTCGTCGCGGAGCTTGACCTCCCAGAGCGTGTTCTCGTCGTTCTGCGGCTCGATCGACTCGGCGACGCCCATCTGCGTCACGCCGTCGACGTCGTAGTAGACGAGGCCCTCCCAGAGCGCGTCGACGACCTTGCCGCCGCCGACCTCGGTGGTGTCCGCGGGGATCAGGCCCTTCTGGGGCTCGGTGTTGTTGACCGTGATGATGCCACCGCCGGCGCTGCCGCCGTCGCCGCCCTCATTGCCGCCGTTCGACGCGCAGCTGGTCAGCGCGAGCGCGCCCGCGGCGGCCAGCGCGATGAACCCCAGACCGATTCGTGATCGTTTCACTGGATTCCTCCTTGAATTTCCCCACTCGCGCTCAAGCAGACCGGTACGTCGCCCCCGCGAGAAGATCCGATGTTTACAACAGATTCAGCCTAGCGAGCCCGCGAAGCGCAGGATGCCAAATCCGGCGCTCGTAACGGCTTCGTGATCCAGGTCTGTAGGACCCCGAGAATAATTCGGGCTGGAATCCAGATTCATCTGTACGGTTCCACCATTCTCTGCAGGGCACCAGCGATACTCTGCAGCCGGGCGCGCGGCAGTACGCTGAAGCGGTGACCTCGACAAGCGCCCCCACCCGGTTCCGCACGCGACTGCGCTGGGAGATCGGGATCGTGCTCGCGCTCTCCTTCGGCGCCTCGGCGGTCTACGCCGTGGTCGCGATCCTCGACCGCGTGACGCGCGACACCGCCCTCGCCTCGCAGACCGCCACGATCAACCGGCCGCTCGCCGAACGACCCCTCTTCGACCTCGTCTACCAGTTGCTCGCCTTCGCATTCGGGCTGGCGCCGGTGGCGCTGGTCGTGTTCCTGCTGTGGCGCAGCGCCCGCCCGCATCTCTCACGGCTCGGGCTGGGCGCCCCGATGCACGGCGGACGATGGCGGTGGCTGCGCGAGGCGGGCGGCGGCGTGGCGCTCGCAGCGCTCATCGGCATCCCCGGGATCGGGTTCTACCTCTTCGCGAAGTGGATCGGGATCAACACGACGGTGGTGCCAACGGCGCTCGACGCGTACTGGTGGACCGTGCCCGTGCTCGTGCTGCAGGCGCTCCGCGCGGCGCTCGGCGAGGAGCTGATCGTGGTCGCCTACCTCTTCGAGCGCCTGAAGCGCCTCGGCGTCGGACCCGTCGCGACCGTCGTGTCGAGTGCGCTGCTGCGCGGCAGCTACCACCTCTACCAGGGCTTCGGCGGATTCATCGGCAACGTGATCATGGGCCTCGTCTTCGGATGGGCCTACCAGCGCTGGGGCCGCTCGCTCCCCCTGATCGTCGCCCACTGGATCCTCGACATCGTGAGCTTCGCCGCCTACCCGCTCGCGGTCGCGCTGTGGCCGGCGCTCTTCGCCGCCGCCGGCTGAGGTGGCGCCGGCCGAGGAGCCGCCGATGCGGCGGGCGGCTCGCTCGGGATCCCGATCAGGCCGGGCGGAGACTCCGTACGAACGCGTCGATGAGGCCCCAGAGCTCGTCGTAGAGCTCCGGCGCGGCCGCGCAGCCCTCGGCGGGCCTGAGCACCTCGTATTCGCCCTCGGAGACCTGCCGGGCGCCCCAGTTCCCGTCGCACGGCAGCTGGCGGATGAGCGAGCTGTCGAGCCACAGCTCGGTGTTGCCGTTCTCGAGCGTGTAGCTCGTCGAGCCGAACTTGCTGCTGAGGTCGCCGTTGACCCCCCACTGCGGAATCGGCAGCTCCATGGTCTGACCGACCTCGACCTGCGGCACCTCGTCGCCGGGTTCCTCGGGCTCCTCCTCGTCCTCGTCCGGGGTGTCGGGCGTCGAAGGGGTGGACGGCTGAGCGGGCTGCTCCTCGGTCGGCTGCTCCGTGGCCGGTCCCGCGGTCTGCCCCGCGTCGCCGCCGCGGACGATGTTCACCACGACGATCGAGGCGATGATCGCCAGCACCGCCACCAGGCCCACGACGATCCAGGGCTTCGCGGCTCCGGCCGCGCGATTGCGCTTGGGCTTGGGCTCCCGACGCTCCGTCGGGAACTGGGCCGTGCGCACCCGCTCGGCCTGCTCCTGCGCGAGTCGCTCGCGCGCCGGAACCGGCTGGGGCTGGTCCGGCGTCGGTCCGAAGAGTTCCTCGAGTGGATCTTTACTCACGGTCCTACCCTAACCACTTCGGCTGCGTGTGCCGTAACCGGGAGCCGCGGTCAGCGGCGCGCGGCGCCGGACCCGCCGCGAGCAGCGCGCGGGTCGTCGGCGAGCGCCGCGATGTGCGGCGCGTCCGTTCCGCAGCAGCCGCCGAGCGCGGTGGCGTTCGGTGCGTACTCGCGCAGACCGGCCTCGAGCGCCGCGAACCGCTCGGGGTCGTCGCCGGGCCCCTCCTCGCCGTGCTTCGCGGCGTTGAGACGGAACCCGATGATCCGCGAGAGCTCAGGTGCGCCGGCGCTTCGGGCCAGTCCCGCCGCCGCCTCGCTCGGGTGGGCGCAGTTGACGAGGAACCCGATCGCGGCGCTCCCGGTCGCGGCGTCGACCTCGGCGATCCCGTCGGCGAGCGATCCGCCATCGGCGAGCAGTCCGTCGGCGCCCAGCACGAACGAGACCGCCGCCGGCACCCGGACCCGCTGCGCCGCGCGCACGACGCCGATGCCCTCCGCAGCGTCGAGCGTGGTGACCGAGGTCACCCGATCCGCGCCCGATTCGGCGAGCGCGCGCACCTGGGGTGCGTGGTAGCGCTCGGCCTGCTCGGGCGTCATGCGCTGCGAGGCGACGTACTCGTCGTACCGGGGCCCGACGCAGCCGTTCACGAGGATCTCGGGTGCCGCGTCCTCATCCGCATCGTCGGCGAGACCGCGCACGAGCGCCACGGCGTCGGCGTTGACCCGGTCGAGGGCCGGCGCGTCGTACCCGAGCAGCGCACCCCAGTCGGGGTTGGCCCGCCAGGTGGGCGTGTCGAGCACCAGCCCGAGCCCGCGCTCCCGCGCGAGTGCGACGAAGGGACGGTAGTAGGCCCGGAGCGCCTCGCGTCCGGACGCCGTGTCGAGCAGGACGAACGCCGCGAACTCGGGCAGCTCCTGCCCCAGGCGGTCCGTCAGTGCCGTCTCGATGCCGCCGTCGGTGAGTACCAGCTCGGTCATGCGTCGCTCCTTCGTCCGATCTCCTCGCGGATCGCCTCGCGCCGGGTGCCGAAGTCGCGCACCTTCGCCAGGTGGCGGTCCATGATCCCGGCGTCGCGCAGCGCCAGGGTGCCCGGATCGCCCCGCTCGATTCCCGCGCGCCACCGCTGCGCGATGAGCTCCATCCTGGCATCGACCGCGTCGAGCAGCTCGCCGGGGTCGATCCCGCCGTACGCCGCCGCGGCGAGCGCCAGCCTGCGCGCCGCATCGGCGACGGGGATCTCCCGCAGCAGCGGCACCCCGGTCCAGCACAGGAAGGCCAGGTCGTCGACCGGCTTTCCCGGACCCGCGCGATCCCAGTCGATCATGCCGGCGAACCCGCCGTCGGCCACCACCCAGTTGTACAGGCCCGGATCGTTGTGGCAGATGACCTCGTCCACGCCGGGATCCTGCACGCCCTGCCGCCACTCGCGCGGACCCGGCCGGAACCCGCGCACGGTGTCGTGGAAGCGGCGCAGCCAGGCCGCGGCGGCCTCCAGCGCCTCGTCCGACGCCTGCTCGGTCTCGGGGTCGAGGGTCTCCCCCGGCAGGTAGTCGAGCACCTCGCGGCCCTCGTCGTCGAAGCCGCGCACGCGGGGCACGCCGTCGAGGCCGTGCGATCCGAGGTACTCCAGCAGCTCGTGCACCGCCGGCGTCCACGGGCCGGTCGGCCGGTGCACCCGGGTCGCGCCGCCGGGGGTGCCGATCCGCCAGACGCCCCCGGATCCGCCGGGCATGTACTCGCTCTCCACGCTTCGACCCTACCGGTCCGCCCGCCCTCCGGCTCCCGGCCGCCGTCCCCTCTGCCCTGCTTCCCCCTCCCTCTGCCCTCCCTCCCTCTGCGCGCGTCAGTAGTCGTCATCTCACGGCCGGTTTGATGACATCTACTGACGCGCGGAGCTGACGCCCCGGCGCTGAGGCGCCGACGCAGAGGGAACAAGGGGGGGCGAAGGGTGGGGGCGAACGGAGGGGCGAACAGAGCGCGCGCGGGCGCGCGCTACGCGCGGTGGATGCGGGGCTCGACGGCGCGGAGCTCCAGCGGGGCGGTGTGCGTCGGCGGCTCCCCGTGCAGCTGCACGTGCAGCCGCTCCATACGGGTGTCCAGCTCGGCCGCGATGTCGGCCGCGAGCTTGAGCTCGCGGGTGAGGGTGCCCGGCACCTGGCGGTCGTACTTGTAGTAGATCTTGTGCTCGAGGCTGGCCCAGAAGTCCATCGCGATCGTGCGGAACTGCACCTCGACCGGCACGTCCACGCGCCCGCTCGACAGGTACACGGGCACCGAGATGATGGTGTGCAGGCTCTTGTAGCCGTTGGGCTTGGGCGACTCGATGTAGTCCTCGACCTCGAGCACGGTGATGTCGTCCTGCTGCGTGAGCAGGTCGAAGAGCCGGTAGACGTCGCGGATGAAGGCGCAGGTGACCCGCACGCCGGCGATGTCCTGCACCTCGCGGCGGATCTCGTCGAAGTCGTTGCCGAGACCCAGGCGCTCCAGCTTAGCGACGAGGCTGTCGACCGACTTCACCCGGCTCGAGACGTGCTCGATGGGGTTGTACTCGTGCATGTGGAGGAACTCCTCGCGCAGGATCGAGAGCTTCGTCTCGATCTCCTCCATCGCGAAGCGGTACTCGAGCAGGAAGCGCTGCATCCGGTCGCCGAGCGAGCGGAGGGCGCTGGCCGAGATGGTGATCTCGTCGTCGGCGACGCCTCCCCCACCCTGGCCTCTGCTCGGACCTCCCCCCGTCGAGCCCGAATCGAATGTATCGAGTGCAGCAGTGCTCATGACGACCAGCCTAACCACGCTCCCGATGAACGCGCTGAGACTTTTCGGATTGCGTCGCGGCGGTGCGCGGACGGAGCCGACGGGAGGGATAGAGCGCGGCGCCGCAGGGCTGTCGCGGCCGGACCGGCAGCAGCGCGGGCGCGGATCCGCGAGTGCTGTGCGGATCCGGGAGCGCGGGCCCGGTCAGGTGAGACCGGCGATGAGGTTGATCACGGTCGCGATGATCCCCGCCCCGAAGAGATAGGCGAGCAGCGTCTGCGCGACCACGACGCGCCTGATCGCGTTGCGGGTGACGTCGGTGTCCGAGACCTGGTAGGTCATGCCGAGCCCCACGGAGAAGTAGGCGAAGTCGGTGTACTCGGGATCCTCGCGCTGGTTGAAGTCGATGCCCCGCGCGTCCCCCTCGTAGTACACCCGGGCGTAGTGCAGCAGGTAGTCGGTCTGGATGAGCACCCACGACGAGACGACGCTGAGCACCGCGACCGCGGCGAGTAGCGAGGCCTCGATCCCGCTCGTGTTCCGCGCCTGCACGATCACGACCCCCACCGCGGTGAGGCTCATCACGCTGCCGATGATCGCGATGATGCGGGCGATCCTGCGGCCGGGATCCTCGACCGTCGCGTGCTCGCGCGTCGCCGCCGCGTCCATCGGCCAGATCTGCAGCAGCGTCCAGGCGCTGCTCACGAGCGCCAGCGTCGCCCACCCGGCCAGCAGGCCCGCGGCGACCCCGAGCTGCGGTGCGGTCGCCGTTCCCGCGACCGCACCGCACGCGGCGGAGACCGCCCACCGCCACCGCACGCCGCTGCGCGTCGAAGCCTCGCTCATACCCCAGATGGTACGCGCCGGCCGAGCCGAGCGAGAGCGCGCCGCGGCGATGAGACGGGGATCCCGCGCGGCGATCTCGGGTCAGCGCTCGTTCCCCCGCCGGTAGTTGCCGGTGGCCCGGGCGAGGAGCTGCTGGTCCTGCACCGGATCCCGCCCGAGGCGGGCGGCGAGGCGAGCCGCGGAGGCGCCCCGCACGACCACGATCGCGCGCCCGCCGCGAGTGACGTGCACCTCGCCGGACTTCGTGATCCGATACGCGAACGGATCGTCCGCGAGCCCGGGCGGCAGCGGCGCGGCGCGGTTCTCCATGCGGTTCAGCCTAGCGAGCGGAGCGGCCGCTCCGGCCCGGCGTCAGGCACCAGGGGCCGCGCCGGCGTGGCCGGGGAGCGTCACCCGCCGGGGTTCGTCCAGAGCAGCACGCCGTAGGCCTCGCCCCCGGGCACCGGCACGAACCCCAGATCCATGTAGAGCATCTTCGCGCGCATGTTGCGCCAGTCGACCGAGAGGCTCACGCGGGGCACGCTGCGCGCCCTGGCCGCGGCGAGCAGCTGGCACGCGAGCAGCCGGCCGATGCCGCGTCCCCGCCACGGCTCGCCCACCCAGACGCAGAACTCCGGGGTGATCGGGTCGATCCAGCCGTATCCCGGGGCCTCGGCGGGCAGGTAGAGGGCCCAGGCCACGCCGATCGGGGCGCTGCGGCGCTCGGCGACCACGCCGAAATCGCCGCGATCCGGATCGAATCTCGTGTACCGGGCCAGATCGGGACGCTGCAGCACCTGATCCGCGGTGAACAGGTGCGTCTTCCAGTTGAAGTTGCCGAGCGCGGCTTCGAGCAGCAGCCCGTCCTCGCCCGCCCCGAGCGGGCGGCAGGTCACCGGAAGCGCTGCGCCCATGCGTTCATCATCTCTCCGAAACCGCGTCGCGTGCGCGCACACGCCGAGCACGATGCAGCGATCGGGCGCGGGGCATCCGCGGCCCGTGTGTTCGGAGCAGTGCCACCGGCGCGGGATCTCTCCGGCCGGGTGTCCCGCAGGATCTCCGGAGCAGTGCCAGCGGCGCGGGATCTCCGACGCCGAGGTCGACCGCGGAGGTCGACCTCGGCGGATCAGGCCAGGGCCGTGGACTGCAGCCGGCCCACCAGCAGGTCCAGCCAGGCGCCGACGTGCTCCCGCGCCTCGAGCGTGTCGGGGTAGCGGCAGCGCAGGTGCAGCCCGGACTCGTCGAGGATGAACCAGAGCATCACGCCGTCGGTGCGGATCGTCGCGCCGACGTACTGCGCCTCCAGGCCCACGGCGTCGATCCGCACCGGCAGCCGGCGCAGATCCAGCCACGAGATCGCGAACATGCCCGGCGCCTCGGGCATCCCGCCCCAGGGCTCCAGGATCCTCTCGAGCGGCCAGGACCCCAGCCGCACGGCCTCTTTGATCGCCGCGGCGCAGGCCGCGGGATCGGAGTCGGTCGCCTCGATCACCGAGTTCGTGATGAACCACCCCACGGAGTCGTGCCAGGTGTCGTCGTAGCGGCTGTGCACCGGGAACACCGCCCGCAGCGGCGCGTCGGCCAGCTCGCGGGTCACGGCGGTCATGGCCGACACGGCCAGCGAGAGCGTGGAGACCTCGCGCTCGCGCGCCCGCGCGGCGAAGGCGGCGCTGCGGCCGACGTCGAACACGTCGCGCACCTCGACCCGCTCGGGCTGCGGGCCTCCGGCGCCGAGCGGCAGCGGGAACACCGGCATCACGCCCCCGCTCGCCTCGAGCACCTCCGCCCAGCGGCGGTGGATCTCGGCGGGGGCCTCCGGGAGGGCCTGCAGCGCGCGGGTGTGCTCGGCGAAGGCGGGCGCCGGCGGCAGTTCCGCTTCGACGCCGCCGCGCGCCGCCTCGAGCGCTGCGAGGAAGTCGCGTGCGATCACGAGCATCGACCACATGTCCACGTGCGAGTGGTCGGCGCCGATCACGACGGTGGGGCCCGCGGCGGTCTCGAGCACGCACATGCGGTGCGACGGCCGGTCGAAGGGGGCGCAGTGGCGGTCGAGCACCTCGCGGATGGCGTCGTTCACCGCCTGCCCCGGGGCGATCGTGTGCTCCACCCAGGCCCCGGGGGACACCTCGATCTCGTGCAGCTGCGGCTCGCCGCCGGCGCCGGGCACGAAGACCGAGCGCAGGGTGCCGTGGCGCGAGACGACCCGCAGCCACGCGGCCTCGAGCAGTTCCCTCGGCACGGGCTCGTGCAGCCGGAACGACAGCGCCATCCACGAGCCGGCCCGGTCGCCGCCCGCGACGTGCCGCCGCTGATCGAACGAGATCGGGAGCCCGCGGCCGGGGCGCGACATCGTCACGTCGTATCCCAGCAGCCGCCCGAACGGGAGCCGCAGATGAGCCACGTTGGTCAACCGCATAGCGGTACCCTATCCCCTGCAGATCCGACCCGCGTTGTGAGGAGCCCCGATGCCGACGTTCTCCGTGCCCGGAGCCGAACTCGAGGTCGAGCTCAGCGACGAGGGCGGGCACCCGGTGGTGCAGCTCCACGGGCTCACCTCCAGCCGCTACCGCGACCGCGTGCTCGATCTCGACCTCGGTCGGGGCCTCAGCGGCACGCGGCTGCTGCGCTACGACGCGCGCGGGCACGGCCACTCGTCGGGCCGCGCGGAGCCCGCCGACTACACCTGGCCGAACCTGGCCGACGACCTGCTGCGGCTGCTCGACCGCTGGTTCCCCGGTGAGCGGGTGCACGGCGTCGGGCCGTCGATGGGCTGCGGCACGCTGCTGCACGCCGCAGTGCGGGATCCGGATCGCTTCAGCGGATTCACGCTGCTGCTGCCGCCCACCGCCTGGGACTCCCGGATCGCGAAGGCGCAGGAGTACCGCCGCGCCGCGGAGTTCGTCGAGGCGCGCGGTCTCGAGGCATTCATCGACGCGGATCGCGGATCCGCCCGCCCGCCGGCGACCGTCGGCACGCCGGAGACCCGGCCGGAGGTCGCCGAGCGCATCCTGCCGGCGCTCTTCCGCGGTGCGGCGCTCAGCGATCTGCCGCACCCGGAGCGGATCTCCCGGATCGACGTCCCCACGACGGTGCTGGCCTGGGTCGACGATCCCGCCCACCCCGTGACGACCGCCGAGGCGCTGACGGAACTGCTGCCGCGGGCCACGCTGTCCGTGGCCGCGACCCCCGCGGAGGTCTCGACCTGGCCGGGTGCGCTCCGTGAGGACGTCGCGAGGCACGGCGAGGCCCGCGCCGGATCCTGATTCCGATCCAGGATCAAGGGCGCGCGCCGACGCGGAGCTCGATCGGCCCTCGGGCGCCGAACCCGGGAACCTCGAGCTCTCAGGCCCCGTCGTGCTCGGCGCGGAACACGTGCACGAGCGCGTTCGCGTGGCCGTGCCCCATCCCCTGCTCCTTCAGGTAGGCGACCTGATCCATGTGCTTCTTCCCGGCGAGCGGGCGCAGCTGCGCGATCCACTCGTCGATGGACTTGCCGTACTTCGCCTCGATCGACGGGAAGTACGACTTCGGCCCCTGCACCGTTTCGCCCACGACGCCCTCCTTCTGCTCTCGCTCCGCACCTGCCCGGCACGGGTCTCTCGCTCCCGACGCTAGCAGGGCGGGCCCGCGCCGTCACGCACGATCGGCGTCGTGCACGAACAGGTCCCGCAGCAGGCAGATCTCCGAGAGGTGGTGGATCAGCTCGCGGTTGATGTGCAGCACGAGCGCCGCCATCGACCACTCGGCGTACGGCCCCTCGGCCTCACCGCACGCACGCGCGAGCCCGGCCTCGCCGAGCGATTCGACGCCGGCCAGCCAGCGGGCGAGCTCCTCGTCGAGCTGCGCCTGGGCGCCAGCCGCGGTCTCGGCGTACTCGAACGTGAAGTAGTCGACCGGTTCGCGGCCGAAGTGCGAGGCGTTGCGCATGGCCAGCACGCCGACGATCACGTGGCCGAGGCGCCACGCGATCGTGGTGAACGGCGCGGGGTGCGGCTCCGGGATCTCGAACTCGATCGTCATGGCGCCGGATCCGCCCTGCACGGGCGCCGTGCTCTCACCTCGCGGGCGCAGGCTCCAGCATCCGGGCACCGGCTCCCAGAGGTACTCCTCGTCGCTCAGCCCCTCCAGCCGCCGGCGCACCTGGTGCAGCCAGTGCCACTCGACCTGCTCCCTGAGCAGCGCGTTCCAGGTCTCCTGCTCATCGGCGCGAGCGTTCATGATCCCTCCTCCGGTCGGCCCTCCCATCATGACCCGGATCCAGCGCGAGGGCATTCAGCTTTCGTCGCGCCGCCCGGCCTCGCGCGCGGCGCGCTCGATCTCGGCGACGTGGCGGCGCCACCATCCGGCGTCTCCGCCGGGGAGGTTCGAGGCCTCCGCGCGCATGCCGGCCGCCCCGTCGACGAGCTCGCGCAGGATATCGGCGTGCCCCGCGTGCCGGTTCGTCTCGGCGGTGACGTGCACGAGCAGGCGCCGCACGGTGACCCGCTCATCGCCCCACCACGGCACGACTCCCGTGCCGTGCGGTCCGAGTTCGCGCACGGCCGCGTCGTCGGCGCGCCACGCGGTGCGGTAGAGGCCCACGATGAACTCGCGCGACTCCTCGGCGGTGGCCCACATGTCGGCGTTGTCGGGAGCCGAATCGGCGAGCCACGGCGTCTCGAACGCGGGCACGCGCCCCAGGCACTCGGTGAGGTATCCGTGCTCGACGCTCGCGATGTGCTTCACGAGCCCCAGCAGGTTCGTGCCCGTCGGCGTGAGCGGCCGTCGGATGTCGTACTCGCCGAGCCCGTCCAGCTTCCAGAGCAGCGCCTCGCGCGCGTGCTGCAGGTAGCGGAGCAGCAGTTCGATCTCATCCGATTCATCCGAGGAAGACATGCGCACAGCGTATCGAGCGCCTCCGACACCGGCCGGCTGAGCGCAGCGCTCCTCCCACGCTGTTCGAGCGAGCGGAGCGGGTCGAGATCGGGGCCTCCGACCCGCGCACCCGACCGCTCCGCTCGCGGCGATCCTGCAGGACGCCGAGACGATGGCGGCGTACGAGGGCCCGTTCGACGACGCGGAGGTCGACGCCTGGCTCGCGCGCATGCGGGAGCGCTACACCGAGGACGGCTTCGGGCTGTGGGCGGTCGTGCTGCGGGAGAGCGGTGAGATGATCGGACAGTGCGGCCTGACGTGGCAGTGGATCGACGGCGAGCGGGTGCTGGAGGTCGGCTACCTCTTCCAGCGCGCGCACTGGCACCTCGGATACGCGACCGAGGCGGCTGAGGCGTGCCGCGACCACGCGTTCGACGTGCTCGGCGCCGACCGGCTCTACGCGCAGGTGCGCGACACCAACCTGCCCTCGATGAACGTGGCGATCCGGCTCGGGATGACCGTGCGGTCCCGGTTCGTCAAGCGCTACCGCGGCGTCGACATGCCGCATCTGGCGTTCGCGGTCGACCGCCCGGCCGGCTGATCGAGCGCGGCGATCCCGCCGCCCTCCTACCGGGAACTCTCGGCCAGGAGGAAGGCGCGCAGCGCGGCGATCACCTCGTCGGGTTTCTCCGAGTGCACCCAGTGGCCGGCACCGCGCACCGTCATGCGCCGCGTGCGCGGGAAGAGCTCCCGCATGGCCGGTCCGTCCTCGTCCGAGACGTAGTCGGACCGCTCGCCCCGGATCCACAGCACCGGTCCGTCGAAGACGCTGCCGCGCAGATCCGGGAAGCCCATGACCGTGGTGATCTCGTCGTGCAGCAGACGCAGGTTCGGCTCCCAGACCAACTCCGTGCCGCCCCGCTCCGAGGGATCCCCCGCCTCCGCTCGCCGCAGGTTCTGCAGCAGGAAACCGCGTACGGTGTCGTTCGGGATCGACTCGCGCAGCCGCTCGTGGGCGTCGACGCGGCGCTCGAGCGTCCTGAGGTCCAGGCCGGCGAGCGCGCTCAGCAGGTGCTCGAAGTCGCTGCGCGACGACGCTGACGCCGCCGGTGAGATGTCGATGACGACGAGCCTGCGCACGAGGTCGGGATGGCGCAGGGCGAGCACCATGGCCACCTTGCCGCCCATGGAGTGGCCCACCACGTCGACCGGGCCGCCGCTCGCGAATCCCTCCCGCAGATGCGCCGCCACGAGATCGGCCATCTCGACGTAGTCGACGTGCGCGGTCCAACCAGATCGGCCGTGGTTCGGCAGGTCGACCAGCAGGCTCTGCGCGTCGGGCAGCAGGCCGGAGGCGATCCGGGTGAAGTTCTTGCCGCGCCCGAAGAGGCCGTGCAGGAAGACGACGCGGTGCGGTGCGGCGGCGGGCTGCCCGGCTTCGGGCTGCTCCGGGCCGACGGTCGCGGAGTGCAGCGGGCGCGAGAGCTGGTCGGTCACGCCCTCAATCTACCGCTTCGCGGCGGCCGGGGCGGGTGGGCCTCAGGAGACGCGCTTCACCACACTCGACTTGAGCTGCAGCTTGCCGAAGCCCGGCACCCTCGCGTCGATGTCGTGATCCCCCACGCCGTCGGCGATCAGGCGGATCCCGGTCACCTTCGTGCCCGCCTTGATGGCGCCGCCACCGCCTCCGGAGACCTTGACGCTCTTCACGAGGGTCACGGTGTCTCCGTCGCTGAGCACGTTCCCGACGGCGTCGCGCACCACTCCCGCGGTATCGGCGTCATCCGCGGCGTTCTCGGCCTCGTCGGGTGCCCACTCGTGCCCGCACATCGGGCACATGAGCAGCGCCCCCTGCTCGTACGCGTACTCGCTCGCACACTCGGGGCACGGCGGCAGCTGAGGCTCAGCAGCACCGTCCGGTGCCGCGCCGTTCGCGGAATCCGCATCCATCTCTTCAGCACCGCCCTCTTCTCGACGCAGCCGTGGGGCGCTGCGCGGTCGCCTCACTATACCGCCACCAGGGCGACGGTCCGCTCGGCGCGGACCGGAACAGCGCCGAACGACCTCGAGACCCGGCGCGCACAGGCGACGCTGAACTCGAGGCCGTTCGCGCCGAGCGTCAGCTGCTCTTCCGGCGTCCCGTGATGAGGCCCCAGATCAGGAGGACCAGAATCGATCCCCCGATCGCGAGCGCCCAGGTCTGCAGCGAGAAGAACTCCTCGAGACTCGCGTCGAAGAGCAGGCTCCCGAGCCAGCCGCCGAGCATCGCGCCGACCACTCCGAGCAGGAGGGTCGCGAACCAGCCGCCGCCCTGCTTCCCCGGGAGGATGAGCTTCGCGATGGCGCCCGCGATCAGACCGAGGAGGAGAAAACCGAAGAATCCCATGGTGTTCCTTTGCTTCAGATGTTCATGTCGTGACGGCTTCCGGCCGGCCTGCTACTTGAGGGCGTCCTTGACGTTCTCCCCGGCCTGCTTCAGGTCCGCCTTCGTCTGATCGGCGCGGCCCTCGCGCTGGAGCTCGTCGTCGCCGGTCGCCTTGCCGGCCGTCTCCTTGACCTTTCCGACGATGTCCTGCACGGCGTTCTTGATCTTGTCCTCTGCACTCATGTGCTGCGTTTCCTTTCTGGTGTGCGCGTACCCCGGATGGGGCGTACGCGGGTGATGCGACGCGGCTCCCCGGATCGGGACGCCGCACGCGACCTAGCCGGCGAGCTTCCGGGAAGCCCGCTTGAGCTGCTTCTCGGTGCGCTTCCGCGCCTTCTTGAGAGCGGGGCTGTTCCAGGTCTTCCTGGCCCGATCCCGGATCTCCCGGTATCGGCCTCGTCCGGCCTGCGCCCCGAGCACGTAGCCGAGTACGCCCGTGCCCGTCGCGAGTAGCACCGTGCTGAATTTCATCTGTTCTCCCTCTTTCCTCTGTTTCGCAGTGCGGTTCTTCGGAGCTATCGGGTCCCGCGCGTCACGCCGGCCCGGGTGCGGATACCGCCCGCGATGTCGATCACCACGGGAAGCTCCGCACCGAAGACCTCATCCCACCTGGCGACGATCTCCTGCACCTGGCGGGCGATCCTGGCCGGGGATGCTCCCCTCCTCGCCGCCAGCGAGATCCGCAGGGCCTCCGTGTTCCGCAGCGTGTGACCGGTGACCTGCACCGACAGCACATCCGGGTCCGATCGGATCGCCTCGGAGAGCGATTGCTCGGCCAGGCCCAAGTCGATGAGCACCGCTCCCTCCACCGCGCCGTCCGACCCTCCGCGCCGCATGATCCGAGAGGTCCGTCCGCCGCCCTGGCCCGCCATGACCACGACCGCGATGATGACGAACAGGAGCAGCGCTGCCAGCAGCACCAGCCAGATCCACGAGTGCCCGAGGAGTTCGAGCCGCGTGCTCGCCCCGAGCTCCCGGATCGCCTCGGGCGCCTGCGACACCGCCGTCCCCCATCTCCCGCTCTGCTCATCGCTCCGCCCGAGGAGCAGAGCGGCCGCTCCGGTGGCCGCAAAGAGCGCACCGAGGACCAGGAGGATGCTGCGGTTGAGCCATCTCGGTGTCGTGTTCATGCCCCCACCCGCCCTCTCTCGCCGACGCGGACCCGGCCCCTGAGCGGCGGCCTCAGGTCGTACTCCGCGATCTCGTCGTCCATCGCCGCGGCGGCCCGTGCGCGGTCGACGGGCACCCCCGACACCGGCGTGATCGCCGCCTCCACCGAGCCGCGACCCACGCTGACCCGCACCTGCTCGCGCGGCACCTCGACGGCGTTCGAGAGCCTGCTCGCGATTCCCGATGCGATCACGCGGTCATCGACCAGGATCGCGGTGCGGCCCGCCAGGCGGGAGTGCTTGCCCCGCCGTCCCGGCAGCACCGCGCAGAGCAGCAGCGCGGCGCCGATCAGCAGCAGCAACGCCCCCGCTGCCGCGAGGCCCCCGCCGGGGATCTCCATCGCGCGCAGGGCCCCGAACGCGAGTTCGACCGGCGAGAGCAGGATCGCTCCGGCCTGGAGCAGGTGCAGCACGATCTCGGTCCCGAGCCACACGGCGAGGACGACCAGCGCCGCGAGCACGGTCACGACCGCCACCGAGCGAGCCGAGTGGCTCTCCCGTCGGATGACCCGGCGGTACAGGCGGTTCCGCGTCATGAGACTCTTCCTCTCTCTCGGATCAGCGCCCCGGTCGCCTCGAGGGTGACCGCTCCGACCCGGTGACCGGAGAGCGCGGTCACCTGGTCGGCGATCCGCACCCGCGCACGCTCAGCGCGGAGCACCACCGGCTCCGCGCGCGGCAGGTCGCCGGGACGAAGGTCCGTCCGGGTGAGCGGCCGAACGATCATGGGCGACTGCACGCGGATCCCCAGCTCGCCCGACGCGTCCGAGACCGAGGCCCGCACCTGTCGCAACGGCACCTCCAGAACGGTCGCGGCGATCGCGGCGGTGAGCTGCGTGAGCGCCCTCCCCGTGATCCTCGTGCGGCCGGGCAGCCCGCCGGTAGGCGCGGCATCGGCCGAGGCCGAGGAGCGCGCCGGAGCGCCCGTCTCGCCGGTCATGATGACCGGCGGCCGCGGAGCGCGTCGGCCACTACGCGCACGTCGAGTCTGCCGTCGAGTATTCGCACGATCCCCGCCCCGACGGCCATCGCGACGGCCACGAAGAGGAAGGCCCAGAACCCGAGCACGATCCAGGTCAGCGCGAGGACCGCCCCGACGGCCATTCCGACAGCCGTGCGGCTCATCGGACTCGAACCTCGCCATCGCGTCCGGCCGTCTCATCCGCGTCGCGCCCGTCGTCGTCGGAGGGCACGTGCACGTCGCTGATCGTGACGTTCACCTCCGCGATCTCCATGCCCACCAGTTCCGTGACGGCCTTCGCGACCGCCTCGCGCACGCGATCCCCGAGCTCCTGCAGGGGCACCGGGTACTCGGCGACGAGGGAGATATCCGCCGCGACCTGCGTCTCGCCGACCTCGACGGACACGCCCTGGGAGAGATCCGTGTTGCCGACCGCATCCCGGACCGCACCCACCATCCTGGCGACTCCGCCCCCGAGCGCGTAGACACCGGGGATCTCGCGCACCGCGATTCCCGCGACCTTCGCGACCACGGAGTCGTCGATCACGGTCTTGCCCTGGACGACGGTACCGGGCGCTGCGGCCGGGCGCACTGCTGCGGGAACGGTGTTCTGTGCGTTCTGGTTGGTTGCCATGTTCCTACCTCTTTCGTGTGTTGGTCGCACCCCACAAGTCGTTGCCACTGCGCGAGGCCGTGGCCTAGGGTTGCCAATGAGACGGGGGAAGTCTCTCGAATGTCACAAACTCGTCTCACTTATTTTTGGCGATGGATGGGAGAGCCGGTGCCAGCAGGTGCGCTCGAAGACGCTTCGGACGCGTTCCTCGTCTCACGCTCGACGGACGGAGATGCCCGGGCCTTCGAGGTGCTGCTGCGCCGGTACGCAGGTCTCATGCGCGCCTACGCGATACGACTCACCCGCTCCCCCGCCGACGCGGACGACGCGGTGCAGGAGGCCTTCATCACGGCGTGGGACACTCTCGATGCGCTGGAGGATCCGGCCGCCGTGAAGCCGTGGCTGATGCGGGTGGTCAGCCGCAAGTCGATCGATCGCGTGCGCGCGCGCCGCGGCGATTCCGCGCTCGAGGATTGGGAGGCCCCCGCCCCGGCCGACGCGGGTCCCGAACAGCGGGTCCTCGTCCACTCGCAGCTCGAGGCCGTCGCCGAGATCCTCGACCGCCTCCCGGAGGTGCAGCGCCAATGCTGGGTCCTCCGGGAGACGGGCGGGTACTCTTACCAGGAGATCGCTGAGGAACTCGACGTTCCGTTGCCGACGGTCCGCGGTGCGCTCGCGCGCGCTCGCCGGGCCCTCGTACGAGGATTGGAGGATTGGGCATGAATGCGGAGCCCCCTCCCCACGGTCCTCGAGACGGATCGCCCGAGAATCGGCCCGAGCTGATCGGAGGGTTCACCTTCGACGAGCTCTCCGAGTACGTCGATGGCGGGCGCGATCCACGGCGCCCAGAGATCGAGCAGAACGCCGAGACCAGGCACGCGGTGGCGCAGCTGGAGCGGATCCGGGCGCTCGGGGGCGAACTGCTCGTCGCCGGCACGGAGCCGGAGCTCGACGAGTCCTGGTTCCAGGGTGTGCTCAGCAGGCTCTCGCGAGAGGTGCGCGCCGGCCGAGACGTGCCGATCTCATCCGCCGACGAGTCCACGAGGCTCACCGTGTCGGAGGGGGCGCTCCGGGCGCTGATCCGGGACACCACCGATGCACTGGGCGACGCCGTGGTCGGGCGCACACGATTCGACGGCGATCTGACCGCGCCGGGGGCGCCGATCGTCGTGCACGTCGAGGTCGCCGCCTACGCCGACACGCGCCTCCCCGACCTTGCCGACCGCGTTCGCGGAGCCGTCTGGGATGCGCTCCAGACGCACACCGAGCTGGAGGTCACCGACATCGACATCGCCATCACCGATGTCCTTCTGCGGCGAAGAGACGGAGGCTCGTGATGAGCGGGATCGATACCACCGGCGCAGCCCTCGCGCAGCTCATCGTCGACGATGCCGGGATCAAGGAGATATTCCCCGCACGCGGTCTCGCGGCGGCGTCGGCGCTCCTCTCGGGCGAGCCGGCTCCGCTCGTGCAGGTCGTCGAGGACGACGCGGGAACCGAGATCACGGTCACGCTCTGCACCCGCAGCTCCGTTCCGACCCCGCAGACGCTCCGCCGCATCGCCGACCGGATCGCCGAGCATCTCGCCACGGAGAAGGGCGGCGATCACGCCGTGCGCGTGCGACTGCACGTCAGCAGCATCGACTGAAACGCGCAATCGCGACCACCGTGCACGGCCGCCATCGCGCTCGCGCAGCTCCTCGTCGGCGATCGCAGTTCAGACGGGCCTTTCGGCCGGACACCTGCGCCTGAACCGCGATCCACGACCTGAGCGGCGGGGCGCTCCCTGCGACCGGCGCTAGTCCCGGCCGGCGCGACGCAGCTGCGATCCGGCGGCCGCGAGGAAGATGCCGAGCCCGGCGGCGAGTGCGCTCACGCCGTACGCGAGCACGGAGGTCATGAGCGAGGTGCGCAGCGCCGCGGCCGTCGAGAGCGCCGAGCTCTGGTTGCGCAGCTCGCGGGCCTCGTCGCTGCCCGAGTCGACGCCGCGCAGCGCGTCGCTGATGTCCGCGAAGGTGCGCCCGCCCGCTCCGCGCTCGGCGTTGCCCTTGATGACGAGCGCCTCGACGTACGCCGTGGCCGGCCCCTGCACCGGCTTGCCCGCCAGCACCGGCGCGTTGCCCGGCACCGTGATCTTCTCGTCGCGCAGCTGCTTGGTCACGGCGCACCAGGCGCCCGCCCCGGCGACGGCGAGCAGAGCCCCCGCGGCGACGGCGAGCCCTCCGGCCCGGCGGAGCGAGGAGGCGGAGCGGTCCAGAGTCATCATCGATCCTTTCGTCACCGACGCGCCGAAACGGGCGTCGTCACACGTTGAAGCGCCATTCGCAGAGGTACGTCTGCTGAGAAGCCTCGATCGCTCCCTCAGAAGACGCCTCTACCCGGAGGTATTCTCTCAGGCGGCACGCAGCGGAGCGATACCGGCGATCTCGTCGGCAACGCGATCCTCGGCCAAGTCAAGATCGTAGCGCACCTGCAGGTTCATCCAGAACTGCGCGGACACGCCGAAGTACTTGCTCAGGCGCAATGCCGTATCCGCGGTGATCGCGCGCTTGCCGTGCACGATCTCGTTGATGCGACGCGGCGGCACTCCGATCGACACCGCGAGCTTGTGCTGGGTGATACCGAGCCCCTCGATGAAGTCTTCCATCAGCACTTCTCCGGGGTGAATCGGAGAGAGCCTGTCAATGGTAGTCAACGATCTCCACCTCCTCTGGTCCAGCTTCGGTCCACACGAAGCAGATACGCCACTGGTCATTGATCCTGATGCTGTGCTGCCCGGCTCGGTCGCCCTTCAGAGGCTCGAGCCGGTTTCCCGGCGGAACGCGGAGATCGTCAAGCACCTCCGCGGCTCCCACCTGACGAAGCTTCCGCAGTGCAACCGAATGAATCCGAGGATCGATCGACCGCACGCGTTCGCGTCGCCACAATCGCTCGGTGTCCTTGTCGCCGAACGACCTGATCACGGAACCATGATATAACGTGAAGCGTTAATAACGCCAGGCGTTAAGAACCGACTACCCAATCATGTAGACCATGCCTCGACCGTCTGCAACGAGCCCAGCCACGAATTCGCGTGCCCGCCGCAAGTACTGCATCGCGTACGCTTCATCGCGCCTGTCCACCGCCGCCGAGCCCCGGAGGATCCGCATCGCCTCACCACCGATGAGGTCCGCCGGATCTCGCTCGATCTCAGGAAGGTCCCCAGGGAACAGGGGACCCACGTATGACTCCCATCCCATAGAGTGCATCGTCACTTCTCCCTCGAACATCGCACAGGCGGGTCTCGGAGGCCCGCCGAGCTCTCGCAGACCCGTCAGGAACTGCAGCTCGCGCCAAGCCTTGTCGAGATAGAGCATGTCCCGCTCGGGCACAGCCTGCTCGAAGTTGGTGCAGCTGATGGCTGCGTGCGGCTCGAGGCCCCACGCGTCGGCGAGAGGATCGCTCGAGATCAGGCTGCGTGGGTCTGTCCGAGCCTGGTCGCTCAGCCCGGGGTCGAATGCATATGCGTAGTGTCTGATGCCCATGGATCGAGTCTGCATCCGCGCACGCAGACGCCGAGAGCGAATCAGACCATCTGTGAAGAACTCACGACACCGACGGGCTGTGAGCGAACCTCGGCTCTGCAAACAGATAACAGTCCTGGTGGCAACCGCTCTGGCCCTAGACGTTGAAGCGCCACTCGCAGACGTTACATCACAGAACAGCCTCTACAGGATCTTCTCTACCTTCGTTACCGTTCTCTGAGGCCGACCAAAAGAACTGGCTGCCGAGCTCCAGGACACCATCGGAAGCCAGGTTGCTCGCGATACCGGCCGCAAGTGCCGCCCTTCCTGATCATGTTTCAGTTGGTCAGAGTGTTATCGAGGTGTGAGCCGAGATACCCGACCGTCAGGTATCCGACTGCCGAGTAGGTGTCGTCAAAGTACATGCGAGGTGCGACCCCAGTGAGGTTCGACAGTTTCACGTGCGCAACCATCTGCCGCCTACCAGAAGGATCAACTTCCTCATCGACCGGAAAGAACCTCTGAGCCCCGAGCTTGCCAGTCTTCGTGGTTTCTCCCTCTGACCACGCGACCTTACCTATGCGTACGAGGCCACCATGAGCACTCGACCGGATGTAGTTGCTGAGTGATCCGTCAAAACCACCGGTCCTGCGCATCTTTGAATACGCGTCAAACGTCAGCAAGGTGTCCCAGACCTTTACGACGGCTGCTTCACCGAGCATCGAATGCTCATCCAGACCGCACACTTCTTCTCGATCGCCGGTAAACCGGACACCTTCAAGCTGCCCAGCGTTCTGCAGGTCACCGATTCGATCGATGAGCTCACCGAAACTGCTGGGGTAGTCATCTTCGGATTCATCTCCGACGTCTGCCCAGGCAGCGGCCCCCGCACCTGCTGCCACGAGTTCGCTTTGTAGATACTCCACGCGTTTCGCGAGCTTCTCGATCTCTCGACTGCTGCGCGAGAACTTTAAGTAGGAGTCCTCGGCCTCCATGCGCTCAAGCTCTGCTTCCTCCTGCGCCATATCGCGCTCGGCACTGAAGCGAGCAATGTCGCGCAGAGCCTCGTGGGCCATCTCCTCAGCGTCCGAAAGCCGCATTCGCAGATCGGTGGCCTCGGCCTCGAGTTCGACGAGTCTCGCCTCGGTGGTGAGATCTCGCGACTCAAGTTCCGGACTCTCCTGGTGCAGCACGTCGAACGGCTGCATCCGCCGCTTGCGGAGAAACTCATAGTCGGCGACGCGAAGCGCCTCCGGTAGCTTGATTTCTCTGAGTCGCTTGATCTGCGCGTTCCGAAGAATCCGGCGAATCCTACGCTCATCTGAGCTTTGAAATGTGGCGGGAAGCATCAAGCGGTGGTTGATCGAATCATGCACATCGGAGAGATCAGCACCGGGAACGAATGTACGCATACCCCCAGCAGGCACCGAGTGGCCAGCCTGCGCATAGCGGTTGAATTCCGCCCGGGCCTCGGGCGAGAGAACGAAGCCGACCGCGAGACCCTGCATCGCATAGCTGCGGTCATCGGATATCGTGATCCATTCCTCGACGGTGACGCCTTCTGGCGGGGCCGTCACGAACACCGCTCCAAGTCTGGTGTCGTCCTCAAGAATGCGGATGAGCTGCTCAACATAGGAGGCCGCAGGAACGGCCTGGAAACCAGTCTTCGGCTCCGCGAGACCGTCCCGCATCTCCACTTCCTCAAGCAGAGTCGCAACGAATCCTGGTGTTCCTGAGTACTGCACGTCTTCCCGGGACTCACTGCCCCCATCGCGGACAGTGAGCGTAGGCGGCTCGATGTCCACCCAGAACCAGAGTCGTCCTTCAGCCACTACAAGCGTGATGTGCATCACCGCTGTTCTCGTCGTCGAAACGACGTTGGATCGCTTCGGCGGATCCCACTCTTCGACAAGCTCCCAGCGCAGGCCTGTGGAGGTCTCAGTCGAGAAACTACTCGCAGTGAGTGTCGCTCCTCGGCGATTCTCAACAGTGCCCTCGGTCGGCATCGATGGGAATCTCTTCCCCAAGACCCACTTTTGAAGCACCCCGACGATTCGGTCCAGATTGCCCGTGGTTCCCTCGGTCGTGAGAACCGTTCTGTATCCAAGCAATGCTGTTCCTCCTCAATTTCGGTGCCCTCGACGACGACATCCTGGTTATGCCAGGGTACCGATCGGGACCGACATTCGTTCCGTTCATGAGCCACTGCTCATACGCACGCTGTCCACGATCACGCCTTGCAACACATGCCCAACAGTGTCTAATACAAGCGAGCCCCGATGGCAGAGAACACCACACCCCAGATTAAGTCCGGCTCAGGGGTTATCGAGACCACCGAGGTAGTGGAGCCGAAACGCAACGGCTTCGACCGGCGAGGACCAACTCACTCAGTAGCGGCACCGGGCTTATTTGGCTTCCGTTTCCCCGTAGTCGGTCAACGTCAGAATCTCCCCGAGTGCAACGTAGGTCTGGAGGAAGACGAAGCGAGCTTCATCCACGGTTACGTCGGCGTGCGTCCCGGCCGAGCACCGCCCGTACAAGTCCGCGAGCGTCCGCCTGAACCGATCCCGACGTCCCTTCGCGATGCCCCGCTGGTGGGCGTACGCCTGCAACCTATTCAGCACGTTCTGCGCCCCGACCGCCAGCATCGCCTCTTCACCAATGGCGTACGGCTCCACCTGAGCCGGGAACACATGGTCGGCAACCGAGTCGATCAGTCTCCGACACGTCGTCAACGCTTGGCTAACTGACTCCGGATCGCCGTCACGAAGCCGATCCGACACTCGCTCAATCTTCTCTAGAGCGGAGCCGCTCGCCTCCGCCAACGAGCCGTCAACCTTGCTCTGAGTGTCGGCGAACAGGGTGGCCTGCAACTCGCTGAACAGCAGTTCATGGTAGATCTCGGCCACCATGTCGTAGATGACAGCGACCACTTGTCCGGCAATACCGGCCCACACGCTGGCATTGCGCGCTTGCTGACTGATGCGGGTGTCGTGATCGCGGGACGCCAGCGTAATGTAGTCCCCGGAGTAGTTACCCCCACCCTGCAGGGCCGTGATGGCCTGTTGCGCGGCTTCGAGTCCCGCCTCCACCTTAGCGATGGATTGCGGAAAGAATTTGCCGTCATCGTCCTCCGACGACCGTCCGGAACGCTTGATCCACTGGGCCTCTGACCCCGTGTAGCCGTTGCGCTCGGCGGCAAGAAACTCGCTCAACTCGTCGTGCCCGACTAGCCGAGCGATACGGCTCGCCTTCAGGACAATCTCCGACGCTTTCAGACGCTTCAACTCGATGTCTGCCAGCAACTCCTCGGCGACCCGGAGTGCCTCTTCCTGTCGTCCCATGGGCCAATTAGATCACACGCTGCCGACGGCAAAGACGTTAGAGCGCGAAACGCCACTCGCAGACGTCGCCGTCCTGCATCACGTAGTCCTTGCCCTCCATGCGGGCCTTGCCCTTGGCGCGGGCGTCGGCGACCGATCCCGCCTCAACCAGGTCGTCGAACGAGATGATCTCGCCCTTGATGAAGCCCTTCTCGAAGTCGGTGTGGATCGCGCCGGCGGCCTGCGGCGCGGTCGCCCCCTTCTTGATCGTCCACGCGCGGGCCTCCTTGGGGCCGGCGGTGAGGTAGGTCTGCAGGCCGAGGGTGTCGAAGCCGACACGGGCGAGCTGATCCAGCCCGCTCTCCTCCTGACCGATCGAGGCCAGCAGCTCCTTCGCGTCCTCGGCGTCGAGCTCGATGAGCTCGCTCTCGATCTTGGCGTCGAGGAAGATCGCCTTCGCGGGCGCCACGAGCGCCGCGAGCTCGTCGAGCCTGGCGCGATCCTGCAGCACCGCTTCGTCGACGTTGAAGACGTAGAGGAACGGCTTCGCGGTGAGCAGACCCAGTTCCTTGATCGGCTCGAGGTCGATGCCGGCGTGCGAGAGCACCTTGCCCTCGTCGAGCGCCGCCCGGGCGGCCTTCGCCGTCTCGACGACGGAGGCGTCGATCTTCTTGTTCTTCAGCTCCTTCTCGAAGCGCACGAGCGCCTTGTCGAGGGTCTGCATATCGGCGATGATCAGCTCGGTGTTGATCGTCTCCATGTCGCTCGCGGGGTTGACCGCGCCGTCGACGTGCACCACGTCGGGATCCTCGAAGCCGCGCACCACCTGCGCGATCGCATCGGCCTCGCGGATGTTCGCGAGGAACTGGTTGCCGAGGCCCTCCCCCTCGCTGGCGCCGCGCACGATGCCGGCGATGTCGACGAAGCTGACGGGCGCCGGCAGGATCCGCTCGGAGCCGAAGATCTCCGCGAGCTTGTCGAGCCGCGGGTCGGGCAGGTTCACCACGCCGATGTTCGGCTCGATCGTCGCGAACGGGTAGTTCGCCGCGAGCGCGTCGTTCTGGGTGAGTGCGTTGAAGAGGGTGGACTTGCCCACATTGGGGAGTCCTACGATGCCGATAGTCAGAGCCACGAGGGTCCAGTCTACCCGTCGCACCCGCACTCTGCGCGGCTCCGGGTGCCGCTTCCGCCACCCGCCCGAACCGCGCGAGCGAAATGCGGAGTCCCGATTCGCCGCCTCGCCGTGGACTCGCCTGCGGCGAAGCAGCCGCTCGGGCCTCCGCGTTTCGGAGAAGACGGGCGCGGGGACCAGAATGGATCCGTGGCCACGGTGATTCTGGAGACGCGGATAGCGGCGCCGATCGAGCGCTGCTTCGCTCTGAGCCTGTCGGTCGACGCCCACTCCGCGTCGATGAGCCGGCACGGCGAGCGTGCTGTGGCGGGGGTCACGAGCGGCGAGATCGGGCTCGGCGAGACCGTCACGTGGCGGGCGCGGCACTTCGGGCTGCCGTTCAGGCTCAGCTCGAGAATCACCGCCCACGAGCGGCCGACGCGCTTCGTGGACGAGCAGGTGCGGGGCCCGTTCCGGCGGTGGTGGCACGAGCACCGCTTCGTCGCCGAGCCCGGCGGCACGCTCATGATCGATCGCATCGAGTTCTCAGCGCCCGGCGGGCCGATCGGCCGCCTCGCGGAGCGACTGCTGCTCGAACGCTACCTGGAGCGGCTCATCGAGCGGCGCAACCTCTGGCTCACGGGGGAACTGGAGCGCGCCGCGCGGAGCGGCTGAGCCGGGCTCGGGCCGGGATCCGGCCGGATCAGCTCACGCCGTCGAGATCCACCACCTCGAACTCGAGCAGAGCGGCGCCGGTCGCGACGGGCTTGCGCGGCTGCTCACCCGCACCGTGCGCGTGGGCTTCGGCGTTCTCCCGCGAGTCCCGCCACGCCGCGAAGTGCTCCTCGGTCTCCCACTGGGTGACGACGAAGTACCGGTCCTCCCCCTGCACCGGGCGCAGCAGCTGGAAGCCCTGGAATCCGGGCGAGGAGTCGACCGCGTGCTTGCGGGCGGCGAAGCGGGCCTCGAGCTCCGGGCCCTTTCCCTCGGGAACGGTGATGGCGTTGATCTTCACGACGGGCATGGGGCACCGGCCTCTCGTTCTGCGGTCTTTCCAGGTCATGCGGTTCATTCATGTGATGAACCCCTCCACCGTACCGCGCATCCGGGGGACGCGGGAGTGACGCCGTCGCGGGAGTGACGCCGTCGCGGCAGTGACGCCGTCGCGGGAGGATGTTACGGTGGTCCGTATGGGAACTCTGTGCAGCGCGCTCGGTCAGCGCGCATTCCTCCGGGATCGTCGCGCCTGACGGCGCGATCCTGATCCCTCCGCTCGGAAGCCCCGCTGCGCCCTCGCGCGGCCGGGAGCTCGGGCGAACTCGACGCGCCGACCTCCGAGCCCATCGCGCCCGGAGCACGGTTCTTCCGCCCTGCCCCGGGCGCTCCAGCATCTTCTCGGATGGAGCGCTTCCATGCACCCCGTTTCCCATCACCGCGCTGCCCAGCCCCGATCCCGCTACGGCGGGCGTCACGAGCTCGGCCAGAACTTCCTGCATCACCGTCCCACGATCGACCGCATCGCCGACCTCGCGCGCGGCGGCACCCGTACCGGTAGCGCCGACAGCGTCCGCACCGCAGGCGGCACCGGCGCGATCCTCGAGATCGGCCCCGGTGACGGCGCGCTGACCGCAGCTCTCGCGCGGCTCGGCCGCCCGCTCACGCTCGTGGAGCTCGACGAGCACCGCGTCCGCGAGCTGCGCCGCCGCTTCCCGCGCGCCGAGGTCGTGCACGCCGACGCGCTGCTCGTGCCGTTCGACGCTCCGCTCATCGTCGGCAACCTCCCGTTCCACCTCACCACCCCGCTGCTGCGCAAGCTGCTCCGATCCCCCTGCTGGGAGCGGGCGATCCTCGTCACCCAGTGGGAGGTGGCCCGCAAGCGCGCCGGCGTCGGCGGCGGCACCCTGCTCACCGGCCAGTCGGCGCCCTGGTTCGAGTTCCGCCTGCGATGCCGCGTGCCCGCCCGGGCCTTCCGGCCGGTCCCGGGCGTCGACGGCGGGCTCCTCGACGTCTCGCGCCGCGAGTCGCCGCTGGTCCCGCCCGCCGAGCGGGCCGCCTACGAGCGGTTCGTGCGCCGCGTGTTCACCGCGCGCGGACACGGACTCGGCCGGATCCTGCAGCAGGGTCTCGGGCTCTCCCGGGCCGAGAGCGCGGCGGCGCTGCGGCGCGCGGCCCTCGAGCGCTCCGCGCTGCCCCGGGACATCGCCCCGCAGCAGTGGGCTGATCTCTGGCGGTCCTGCCGGCCGCGGGGTCGCTGATCGCGCCGGGGCCGGGTCGGTCGCGGCGCGGCGCCGGCTCCGTCCCGGCCAGGTCCCGGCCCGGTCCCCCTGGAGAGCCGCGATCTCATGGCCGCCGCTCCGGCGACACCGCTCGGCGCGGCCTGTCAGAGGCGTGTGCCAGGGTAGATGCGTGCCCGTTAGTGCCGAACCCGCAATCACGATCGTTGCTCGCTGGGGCGACGTCTCAGCAATGGATAGGTAATGCCCGTCGACTTCACCGCCATCGATTTCGAGACCGCCAACAGCCACCCCTCCTCGGCCTGCGCGGTCGGTCTGGTGCGGGTGCGTGCCGGCAGGGTGGTGGATCGCGCCGAGTGGCTCATCCGCCCGCCGACGGGCCACGCCGAGTTCCTCCCCTTCAACGTCAAGATCCACGGGATCACCGCCGAGATGGTCGCGTCCGCGCGCGCCTGGGAGGAACAGCTCGAGGAGCTGCGGCAGTTCATCGACGCAGACGTGACCGTGGCGCACAACGCCAGCTTCGACATGGGCGTGATCCGGGCGGCGTGCGCCGAGACCGTCACGCCGACGCCGCGGCTCCGCTACCTCTGCAGCGTGCAGGTCTCGCGCAAGACCTACGAGATCCCGTCTCACCGGCTCCCCCTCGCCGCCGAGGCCGCGGGGTTCGGCGAGTTCGCCCACCACGACGCGCTCGCCGATGCCGAGGCCTGCGCCGCGATCATCTCCGACGCGGCCCGAAGGCACGCGGTCGACGACCTCGTGCAGCTCGCCAAGAAGACGGGCCTGCGCATCCAGCAGCTCAAGGCGATCCCGCTCAAGCTGTAGACGACGGGCGAGTCGGTAGAGTGAGGCGCATGCGAGCAGAACGGTTTCGCAGGCTCTCCGCCGCGGCGGCTGCGACGACGACCGCAGCGCTGCTGCTCTCCGGCTGCTCGCTCCATCTGAGGGAGCGGGGCTGGGCGTCCGATCTTCGCGAGGTGCCCGGGATCGTCGCGTCCGACTGGTCGTACCGCAACAACTGGCCCAGCTCGGGGCCGCACTCCACGGGCGAGCTGATGCTCGAGCCCGGCATCACCGCCGATCAGGCGCGCGAGATCGCGGAGACCAGCTGCGAGTCGGCGTCGCGCCCCCTCGATCGCGTCGAGGCCGGCGCCGTCGCGACCGACGGGTCCTGGCGTCTGAGGGCGTACGATCTCGGGGACTCCTGCTTCCCGGCCGAGCGCCTCGTCGCCCTCTCCGGGATCGCCGCAGCCGCGGGCGGTGAGGAGCCGTTCGCCGGGTCGCTGGATCTCGCCTTCTTCGCAGCCGACGAGCCGTCCGCGCAGGGCGACGGGCCGAATCCCGAACTGCAGCTCACCGCCACGGCAACCGAGATCGGGATGCTGGCCCCGTTCCTGGACCGCCTGCGACCGGCGGTCTCCGGATTCGTCGCCGAGATCGAGCTGGGCGACGATCAGAAGACGGCCGGCGCGGGCTCGCTCGGGCCCACGATATCCCTGCGCCTCGCCCCGGGCGAGTTCCCATCGGCGCTGCCGGAGCTGCTCGGGCTCGCGCTCGGAGAGGACTTCGCCGCGCTGCGCTACGAGGGCGGCACCCTGCAGGTGGCCATCGCCTCGTCCTCCGAGCTTCCGGCGGCGAGGAGCCGGCTCCTCGCCGCTGCGGAGGGCCGCGACGTTGCCGTGGACGTGAGGCTGCCCCGCATGACCGGATCGGACGACCCGGCCCCGGAGGATCGGCTGGTCGAGGCGGTGCTGGCGCTTCCCGGAGTCGAGCGGATCGAGTTCGAGCCCTCGACGTCGTGGGGACCGGGTCCCGTGATCCGGGTCTCCGACACCCGGGGGCTCGACGGGCTCGTGGCCCTGCTCGTCGAGCAGAACCCCGGCGGAGTGCCGTTCCGCATCCTCGGTCCCGGCGACGACCGGCCGCTCGAACTCGACCTCTTCGGCGGCGCGCTCTCCTCAGACGAGGTACTGCACCTGTACCGGGTCGCCGACGAGCTCTCCGCTGAGGTCCCGGGCGTCGGCTTCGTCATGGTGCGGGTGCTCGACGCCGACCGCACGCTGCTGCGGGTCGACATCGCTGAGTCGGCCTCGGCGACCGAGGCGCAGACCGTGCGCGACCGGGTGCGGTCGCTCGTGCCCGATCCGGCGTTCGACCGCATCGTCGTCTCGGACCCCGACAGTGACGAATTCTCGGTCGAGATGAAGGACGGCGGCGAGGAGACGGAGCCGTAGACCGGCCCTCGGAAGGCTCGGATCTCCCGCTCGCCTCGCGCGGCCGCCGTGCCGCACACCGTGAATGTCGGTGGTTGCTGAGACGATGTCCCCATGACTCCCCTCACGACCCTCCTCATCGTCATCGCAGCGCTGGTCTTCGGCGGTGCGGGCCTCGCGGTCGGGCACCGTCTCGCCGCGTCTGCCGGGGACAGGCGCGTCCGCGAGGCGGCCGAGCGCTCCGAGCAGGAGCGCTCGCTGGCCGTGCAGCAGGCGCGGCTCGACGCCGAGGCCGGGGCGCGCCTGCTGCGCGAGGAGCTCGCCGCGGCGGAGACGCGGGCGCAGGGGCTCGAGGATCGGTTGCGCGACGCGCACGCGCACGCGCAGCAGCGCTCGGATCTGGATCGGGAGGAGCAGCGAGTGCTGCAGCAGCTCGCGCCGCTGCGCGACAGTCTCGGCAAACTGGAGCACACCGTCGCGAACATCGAGCAGCAGCGGGCGGCGCAGCACGGCGAGCTGGCCGAGCAGCTGCGGCAGGCCGCGCGCGCCGAGGAGAAGCTGCGGGGCACGGCGGAGAGCCTCGCCGCGGCCCTGCGATCGAACAACACCCGGGGGCTCTGGGGCGAGACGCAGCTGCGACGCATCATCGAGGCCGCCGGCATGCTCGAGCACGTCGACTTCGAGGTGCAGCGGCAGCTCGCCACCGAGAACGGCACCGCGCGCCCCGACCTCGTGGTGCACCTGCCCGGAGGCAAGTCGATCGCGATCGACGCCAAGGTGCCGTTCGACGCATATCTCGAGGCGCAGCAGCTCGGTACCGCCGCGACGGGAGCCGGGGACGCCGATCCCGTCGGCACGCGCGCGGCGGAGGCCCGTCGCGACGCGCTCCTCGCCAAGCACGCGAAGGCGCTGCGCGAGCACATCGTCGCGCTGAGCAACCGCGACTACTGGTCGGCCCTGCCGGACTCGCCCGAGCTCGTCGTGGCCTTCGTACCGAGCGAATCGCTGCTCTCGAGCGCACTCGACACCGACCCGCTGCTGCTCGAGTACGCCTTCGAGCGGCGCGTGGCGCTCGCCTCCCCCGTGAGCCTGTGGGCGATCCTCAAATCGATCGCACACAGCTGGCGGCAGGAGTCGCTCACCGCCGAAGCCCGAACCCTGTTCGACCTCAGCCGCGAGCTGCACACGCGCATGGGGCGCACGGCCACGCACCTCGACAAGCTGGGCCGCACGCTCTCCCGCGGCGTGCAGGACTACAACGCCTACGTGGGCTCGCTCGAGCGCCAGGTGCTGCCCACCGCGCGCAAGATCGGCGCGCTCAACGGCGACCGGATCGGCACCGAGCCGGTGCAGCTCGAAGACGCCGTGCGCCCGCTCGTCGCCCCCGAGCTGCGGCCGCACGCCGACGAGGGCGCGGCCGCGGCGAGCCCGGACGATCCGCGCTGAGCGGCTGAGAAGGAGGCCGGACCGAGGCATCCCCGGCGTTCTCCACCCCTCGCGAGGAGCCACCTCGCAGGGCGGCCTCTCGCGGCGCGCCACCTCGCGGGGCGCACTCGGAGCGAGAGGTCCCGGTCGCTCTCCGGCGCGAAACGGCTCGGAACAACGGTGAAGGGTCGAGCGCGGATCTCCGCACCCGACCCTTCACCCCTCGCGGATCAGGCCCAGCGGTTGGGATCCATGTCGCTGATGACGTGGCGGATGGTGCCCGAGTGGGAGCGCATCACGATGCTCTCCGCGCGCACGAACGGCCCGCGGCGCTGCACGCCCTCGACGAAGTCGGCCGAGGTGATGCCGGTCGCCACGAAGTAGCAGTTGTCGCTCGCCACCAGATCGTTGGCCTCGAGCACCCGGCCGAGGTCGTGCCCGGCGTCGATCGCCTTCTGGCGCTCGTCGTCGTCCTTCGGCCAGAGACGCCCCTGGATCACCCCGCCGAGCGCCTTCACCGCGCACGCGGTGATGATGCCCTCGGGGGTGCCGCCGATGCCGACGCACATGTCGATGCGCGAGTCCCAGCGGGCCGCGTTCACGCCGCCCGCGACGTCGCCGTCCATGAGCAGGCGCGTGCCGGCGCCGGCCTCCCTGATCTCGGCGATCAGCTGCTCGTGCCGCGGCCGGTCGAGCACCGCGACGCGGATGTCGGACACGTCGACCTTCTTCGCCTTCGCGAGGTCCCGGATGTTCGCTCCGATCGGCTTGCGGATGTCGACGACGCCCACCCCGTCGGGCCCGCACACGAGCTTGTCCATGTAGAACACCGCCGACGGATCGTACATGCTGCCGCGGTCGGCCACCGCGATCACCGAGAGCGCGCCCGGCCGCCCCTCGGCGGTGAGGCGGGTGCCGTCGATCGGATCCACCGCGACGTCGCAGTCGGCGCCGTGCCCGTTGCCGACCACCTCGCCGTTGTAGAGCCAGGGGGCGTCGTCCTTCTCGCCCTCGCCGATCACCACGGTGCCGTTCATGTTGACCGTGGCGAGGAAGCGGCGCATGGCGTCGACCGCGGCGCCGTCGGCCGCGTTCTTGTCGCCGCGTCCGATCCACGGCGTCGCGCGCATCGCGGCCGCCTCGGTCGCGCGCACCAACTCCATCGCGAGGTTGCGATCAGGCTGCCATTCACCAAGCGAAACAGGTTCCGTCATAACTCCAACCCTACCCCTAGACTGGACTCGGACAGCGGCCGACGCCGACCCGTTCAGACGCAAGGAGATCCGTAGCCCATGCCCGTCGCCACCCCTGAACAGTACGCAGCCATGCTCGACGCCGCCAAGACCGGAGGCTTCGCGTTCCCGGCCGTCAACGTCTCGAGCTCGCAGACCATCAACGCTGCGATTCAGGGCTTCGCCGAGGCGGGTTCCGACGGCATCATCCAGGTGAGCACCGGCGGCGCCGACTACTTCTCCGGGCACACCGTCAAGGATCGCGCCCGCGGCGCCATCGCCTTCGCCAAGTACGCGGAGGAGGTCGCGCAGTCCTACGACGTGACCGTCGCCCTGCACACCGACCACTGCCCGAAGGAGGCGCTGGAGAGCTTCGTGCTCCCCCTGCTCGCCGCGAGCGAGGAGCGCGTCGCGCAGGGCGGACTGCCCTACTTCCAGTCGCACATGTGGGACGGATCGGCGGTGCCGCTCGATGAGAACCTCGACATCGCGAAGCAACTGCTGCCCCGCCTCGCCGCCATCGGCGTGATCCTCGAGGTGGAGATCGGCGTGGTCGGCGGCGAGGAGGACGGCGTCAGCCACGAGATCAACGACCAGCTCTACACCACCCTCGAAGACGCGGTGGCCACGGTCGAGGCGCTCGGCCTCGGCGAGCAGGGCCGCTACCTCACCGCGCTCACCTTCGGCAACGTGCACGGCGTCTACAAGCCGGGCAACGTGAAGCTGCGTCCCGAGCTCCTGGCCGAGATCCAGGCCGGGCTGCAGGCGAAGTACGGCACCGGCGAGAAGCCCCTCGACCTCGTGTTCCACGGCGGTTCGGGATCCACCCCCGAGGAGATCGCCGAGGCCGTGCGCAACGGGGTCATCAAGATGAACATCGACACCGACACTCAGTACGCGTACACCCGGAGCGTCGCCGACTACCTCTTCAAGAACTACGACGGCGTGCTCAAGATCGACGGCGAGGTCGGCAACAAGAAGCAGTACGATCCCCGCGCCTGGGGCAAGATCGCCGAGAACGGCATGGCCGCGCGCGTGGCACTCGCCGCGGAGCAGCTCGGCTCGGCCGGGAAGTCGGTGAGCGCGTAGTGGCCGAGCACCAGCGTCCCGAGGACGAGCGGCCCGCGCGTCCCGCCCCCGCCTACGGCGAACTGGCCCCGGAGGGCTGGGAGTGGAAGCCCCCGGCCGATCCGGCCGCCGGAGCCTCCCCCGCTGCACCCGCCGGCGGCGGCGCGCAGGGATCGGCGCCCATCGCGGGAGTGCCGCACAATCTCGGCGCCGGCAGCGCCCCCGCCCCCGCCTCGCAGGTGCGCCAGGGCGAGGGCGACTCGTCGCCCTATCGCGCGACCGAGCCCCAGGCCGCCCCCGTTCCGCAGCCCGGCGCCCCCAAGCCCCGCGTGGCCGACCGGGTGATCACGATCATCCTGCTCGTGATCGGCGCGTTCGGCACGCTGAACTCCGCGGCCTCGTTCTTCGCACTGGAGTCGCAGCTGCGGCTCACGGCCAACATGATCGGCATCGACTCCCCGTCCATCGCGCCCTGGGTGGGCACGCTCGGCATGGTGAGCGGCTTCGCGGTGCTGCTGCTGTTCGCGGTCACCCTCATCTTCTCGATCCAGCGCATGCGCGCGCGCAAGCTCGCCTTCTGGGTGCCGCTCGCGGCCGGCGCGGTGGCCGTGCTGCTCGCACTGATCATCCCGATGATCGCGATGGGCGGGGCACCCGAGATCATGCAGCAGATCGAGAACGACCCCTCGGGCTCGCTCGACCGCATGATGCAGTACCTGCAGGGCCTGCAGTAGCCATGAACCGCCTGTCGCGGAGCGTCGTCTCCCGCTACGCGATCGGCTCCCTCGCGACGGGCGGCTTCGCGACCCTTCCGGGTCTCGTCCTGGTCTACTACCTCACCGACTCGCTGGGCGTCACCGCGCTTGCGGCGGGCGCCATCGTCACGCTCGCCAAGGTGTGGGACGTGCTCATCGATCCGGTGATCGGCGGCCTCAGCGACCGCGCGCTCGCCCGGACCGGCTCGCGCCGCGGGCCCATGCTCCTCGGGTCGATCGGGCTGCCCGTGGCGTTCGTGCTCACCTTCGCGGTGCCGGGAGGCCTCGCACCCGCGCCCGCAGCCGTCTGGGTGCTCGTCGCGTTCGTCGCGGCCGCGACCTTCTTCAGCCTCTTCCAGGTGCCCTACATCGCGCTTCCCGCAGAGCTGACCGACGGCTACCGCGAGCGCACCCGCCTCCTCACCTGGCGGGTGGTCGTGCTCACGCTCGCGATCCTGCTCTTCGGCGCCGGCGGGCCCGAGCTGCGCGGGCTGTTCCCCGAGGATCCACTGCTCGGATACCTCGTCATGGCTCTCGGCGCCGCCGTGGTGCTGGCCGCGGGACTCCTCGTGGCGACGACCGTGGTGCCCCGCGGCGCTCCCTCCGTGAGCACCGCCCATGCGGCGGCACCGCCGCCCGGCGCACTCGCCCACTACCGGGCGGGGATCGCGGTGCTGCGCGAGAGCCAGCCGTTCCGCGCACTGCTCGCGACGTTCATGCTGCAGGGGCTCGCGACGGGGCTGATGCTCGCCAGCGCGCAGTTCGTCGCCGCCCGGATCCTGCGCGACGAAGGCGCCGTTACCGTGCTCTTCGTCGCGCTGATCGCACCGGCGCTGCTCGTGGCGCCGCTGTGGCGGCGGGTGGCGGATCGGGTCGGCAAGGAGCGCGCCTTCCGCCTCGCGAGCCTCGTGTTCCTGCTCGCGACGGTGGCGCTCGCCGGCATGATCTGGGCGCCGGGCTGGTGGATCGTGGGCCCGGTCGCGCTCGCGGGGGCGGCCTACGCGGGCATGCAGACGCTGCCCATGGCGATGCTGCCCGACGTGATCGGCTACGACGCCAGGAACCGCGGAGCGAGCGGCGATCCCCGGAGCGAGGATCCGGCGTCCGGTGGTGAGGCGACCGGCGAGATAACCGGCGATCTCGGTGAGAGTCCCGCACCCGGCAGCGCTGCGAGCGACAGCCGGGCGGGCGTCTTCGGGGGCGTCTGGACGGCCGGCGAGACCGCGGGCATGGCGCTCGGCGCCACCGTGCTCACCGTGGTGCTCGCCCTCACCGGCTACGTGGAGACGACGGCCGGCGTCTCGGTGCAGCAGCCGGCGGCGGCCCTCGCAGGAATCGCGGTCTCGTTCAGTCTGCTGCCGGCCGCACTCATGCTGCTGAGCCTCTTCGCCCTGGGCCGCTACCACCTGCGCGAGCAGGATCTCCTGCCGGAGAGCTCGCGATGAGTCCCGATGCGCGCTCGGCCGAGATCCTCGGCCGACTGCGCGAGCTGCGCGCACTCGATGCCCCCACCCACGGCGGCCGCACCCTCGCCTACGTCTACGACGCGGGGCAGCCCGAGCTCGACGAGCTCGCCTCCCGGGCCGCCGAGATCGCGCGCCCGCTCAACGGCCTCGATCCCACCGCCTTCCCCTCGATCGCCGCCATGGAGCGCGACCTGATCGCGTTCGTTCGAAAGGCGCTGCACGGCGACACGCGCCGGGCGCGGGTGTTCGGCAGCGTGACGAGCGGCGGCACCGAGAGCTGCCTGCTCGCGGTGAAGACGGCACGGGACCTCTGGCGCTCGGCGGATCCGCGCCGGAGGCGCTCCCGCCCGCGCCTCGTCGCCCCGGCCACGGCGCACGCCGCCTTCCAGAAGGCCGCCCGCGCCTTCGACCTCGACTGGGACCCGGTGCCGTGCGAGGTCGACGGCTCGGTGCGCGCCGAGGAGCTGACCCGCCGGCTCGCGGCCGACGTGGCCCTCGTGGTGGTCTCGGCTCCCGCCTACCCCACCGGCGCGCTCGACCCCGTGGGACCGGTGGCCGCGGCGGCCGCGGACCGGGGCATCTCCTGCCACGTCGACGCATGTTTCGGCGGGCTCGCGCTGCCCTGGTGGCCGGACCTCCCCGCATGGGATTTCCGGGTGCCGGGGGTCACGAGCATCTCGGCCGACCTGCACAAGTTCGGCTACGCGCCGAAGGGCGTCTCGGTGCTGCTGCACCGCGGGCGCAGGCGCCATCGCGCGCAGTTCTTCGCCACGACCAGCTGGCCGGGCTACCCCGTGGTCAATCCGACGCTGCTCGGCTCCCGCTCGGCGTCGCCGACCGCCGCGGCCTGGGCGATCGCGCAGTACCTCGGCCCGCGGGGATACGCCGAGCTGACGGCGCGCTGCGTGCGCGCGACAGCGGCGATCGTCGCCGCGGCGGAGCGGATCGAGGGGCTCGTCGTGCAGGGCCGCCCGACGGGCCCGGCCGTCGCGCTCGTCGCCGACGAATCGGTCCCGGCCGCCTCGCGCGTGGATCCCCACCACCTCGCCGATGAGGTCGCCCGGCTCGGATTCCGCATTCAGCACCAACCGGGTTTCGCGCAGCCGAACGGCGCGCGCCTGCCCCACAGCGCGCACCTCACCGTCACCCCGGTCACCGAGCGCACGCTCCCCGACCTGCTCGCCGCGCTCTCCCGGGCGGCCGACGCGGTGCGGGGCCGGCCGCGCGCGAACCCGCGGACGGAGCTCGCCGCGCTGCGGATGCTGGGATACGGCTCCGGCGCGCGCGTGCCGGGCCCCCGCGCGGCCTGGCGCATCCTGCGGGCCGCGGGCGTGCGCGTCGATGCGAACGGCGGGCTCCCGGCGCGCCTGGCGCCGCTCATGGCGCTCGCCGAGCAGTTGCCGCCTCCCGTCGCCGAGGCGCTGCTCGTCGAGCTGCTGGCGCGTGTCTCGGAGCCCTGATCCCGCGTCTGTTCCGACCCCGCGCCTGCGCGGAGCTCGCCCGGACGACGACCCCGCGGGCTACCGCCGCACGCGCCCGCCGCGGGCGCGTGCGTCCGTGCGCCCCGCCGCGTCCCGCCGCAGCTCCTTCGGCAGCGAGAAGACCAGGTCCTCCTCGGCCGTGACGGTGGCCTCGACGTCAGAGTAGCCCGCGTCGGCGAGGTCGTCGAGCAGTTCCTGCACGAGCACCTCGGGCACCGACGCCCCGCTCGTCACGCCGATGGTGCGCACGCCGTCGAGCCACTCCTGCCGCACCTCGCTCGCGAAGTCGACGCGGTGCGCGGCCTTCGCGCCGTACTCGAGCGCGACCTCCTTGAGGCGCACCGAGTTCGACGAGTTCGCCGACCCCACCACGAGCACGAGGTCGGCCCGGGGCGCGATCTGCTTGATGGCGACCTGCCGGTTCTGCGTCGCGTAGCAGATGTCGTCGCTCGGAGGATCCTGCAGCCGCGGGAAGCGCTCGCGCAGCCGCCGCACGGTCTCCATCGTCTCGTCGACCGAGAGGGTGGTCTGCGAGAGCCACACCAGGTTCTCGGGGTCGCGCACCTCGAGGGCGTCGACGTCGTCGGGCGAGTTCACGACGGTGACGTGCTCCGGCGCCTCGCCGCTCGTGCCCTCGACCTCCTCGTGGCCGGTGTGCCCGATGAGCAGGATCTCCATGTCCTGCTTCGCGAAGCGCACGGCCTCGCGGTGCACCTTCGTGACGAGCGGGCAGGTGGCGTCGATGGCGTGCAGGCCGCGATCCTCGGCCGCGTGCACCACCGCGGGAGAGACGCCGTGTGCCGAGAACACCACGTTCGCCCCCTCGGGCACCTCGTCGACCTCCTCGACGAAGATCGCACCCAGCTTCTCGAGCGTGCGCACCACGTGCACGTTGTGCACGATCTGCTTGCGCACGTACACCGGGGCGCCATAGCGATCCAGCGCCCGCTCCACGGCGACGACCGCGCGGTCCACCCCGGCGCAGTAGCCGCGGGGCGCCGCCAGCAGCACGCGCTTGGGGCCGTCGACCGGCAGATCCTTGAGCCGGCCCGCCTCGCGTCGCATGCGCGGCATCGCGAGCGTCACGACCGGCGCGCCCACGGTGCGCTGATCCCGGATCCGCTCCGCGGTCGCCTGCGTGTCGCCCATGCCCCGAAGTTTACCCGCTCGGCCTCCCGCGCGCTCCCGCGCCAGGCACCCGCCACCCGCGCCAGGCACCCGCCACCCGCGCCCGCGCCCGCGCCAGCACCCGCCCCGGCCTCTACCCCGCTCGCCATTCTTCTTCGCGCGTCAGTAGTTGTCGGTAAAACCTCGGTTTGACAGCAACTACTGACGCGCGAGTGATTTGCAGCGGTCGGGGATAGCTACTGACGCGCGAGCGACATGCAACGGCCGGGGATAGGGTGGGACGCATGGCAGAGGCAGGATCCACCACCCCCGCGACGCGCGAGGCGCCCTGGCCCGTCGGCCTCATGAGCGAGAAGATCGCCGCGTGGATCGACCGCCTGGGGCAGGTCTGGATCGAGGGCGAGATCACGCAGTGGCAGCTGCGCGGCGGCCACGTCTACGGCAAGCTCAAGGATCTGGGCCAGGACGCGACGGTGAGCTTCACCGTGTGGCGCTCGGTGGCGCAGCGCCTCACGAGCGACTTCGCGCAGGGCGACCGCGTGATCGCGCTGGTCAAGCCGAACTTCTGGGTGAAGGGCGGCTCGCTCACCGTGCAGGTGTTCGAGCTCTCGCACGTCGGTCTCGGCGAGCTGCTGGAGCGGCTGGAGCGGCTGCGGCGCCAGCTGCAGTCGGAGGGGCTCTTCGACGCGAGCCGCAAGCGCGCGCTTCCGTTCCTGCCGGGACTCATCGGGCTCGTGACGGGCCGCGACTCCGACGCCGAGAAGGACGTCATCCGCAACGCGACGCTGCGCTGGCCCGGAGTGCGCTTCAAGATCCACTACGCAGCGGTGCAGGGCGATCGGGCTGCGGCCGAGGTGACGGCCGGCATCGAGGCGCTGGATCGCGACCCCGAGGTCGAGGTGATCGTCGTGGCGCGCGGCGGCGGCGACTTCCAGAACCTGCTGCCGTTCAGCGACGAGCGCGTGGTACGCGCGGCGGCGAGCGCGACGACCCCGCTGGTGAGCGCGATCGGGCACGAGGCGGATCGTCCGCTGCTCGACGAGGTGGCCGACCTGCGCGCCTCGACGCCCACCGACGCCGCCAAGCGCGTGGTGCCCGACGTGGGCGAGGAGCTGGCGGGCATCGATCAGGCCCGCGCACGCATGAGCGGGCGCCTGGGCCAGCTGCTCGCGCACGAGACCGACCGCGTCGCGCAGCTGCGCGGCCGCCCGGTGCTCGCGATCCCAGAGCGCATCGTCGACGAGCGGGCCGAGGAGCTGGTGCGCTGGATCGCGCGCGGCACCGAGCTCGCGGACCGGGCCATCGAGGATCGCGCCCGCGCGCTGGCCGAGACCCGCGCCCGCCTCGCCGCGCTCTCGCCGCGCGCGACGCTCGAGCGCGGGTACGCGATCGCGCAGCTGTCGGACGGCGCGGTGCTGCGCGATCCGTCGGATGCGCCCGAGGGCACCGCGATCCGCGTCGCCCTCGCGGGGGGCCGGATCGCCGCGACCTCGAACGGCCCCGCCTAGGCGAGGCGTTCCCCGCACCCACGGGGAAGTCCGCAGCGCCGCCGGGTAGACTGGGGCGCATGAGTGCCGAGACACCAGCAGACGTCACCGCGCTGAGCTATGAGGAGGCGCGCGACGAGCTCGTGCAGGTGGTGAGCCGGCTCGAGCAGGGCGGCACCACGCTCGAGGAGTCGCTGCAGCTCTGGGAGCGGGGCGAGGCGCTCGCGGCCCGCTGCGAGGAGTGGCTGATCGGCGCGAGGCAGCGCCTGGAGGCGGCGCGTCAGGGTGCGGCCGATCCGTCGGCCGAGGACGGGGCCGACGCGTAGACCATGGCGAAGAAGCAGAAGCCCCCCGTCGTCGTCGCGGAGCTGGGGCGGCCCGAGACCGCGGCGGAGACCGCCGCTCGCAAGGCGCACGACAGCCGGATGTACCGCCAGCGCAAGACCGTCAACAACCTCGTGTTCTCGCTGCTCGTCAGCCTCGGGCTCGTGCTCGTGATCTTCCTCATGGTGCCGCGGGGCACCGGCGGCTTCGCCGAGCACTCCGTCGACGTGCCGAAGCTCGCCGTCGAGGCGGCGCCGAGCGCGGGGCGCGATCTCGCCGCCCCGGCGGTGCCCGAGGACTGGAAGGCCAAGTGGGCCGGGCTGCGCCAGAACGACGGCGTCACCTGGTGGCAGGTCAACTACACGACCGTCGACGCCGCCACCGGTTACGAGGCCTATGCGGCAGTCGCCCAGGCGTTCACCGCCGACGGGTCGCCGGTCGACGAGCGTTGGATCTCGGAGCAGCTCGAGCAGCAGCAGCCCACGGGCGCGGAGCAGCTCGGCGGCATCGACTGGGTGGTCTACGACCACCCGGACCGCGACCCGGAGCGCAGCAACATGCTCTTCGGCCTGCAGGGCGAGTGGGAGGGCGACACGATCCTCGTCTACGGCACCGATACCCCGGCAACCCTCCGCGTGCTGGCGACCTCGGTCGCCGAATCGCTCACCGTATCGAAGGAGCACTGAATGACCGCACCCCGCGTCACTCCGCAGCAGGCATGGGACGCTTTCGCCGCCGGCAACGAGCGATTCGTCTCGGGCACCTCGGCCCACCCGAACCAGGACGTCGAGCGACGATCCGAGCTCGTCAACTCCCAGACCCCGGATGTCGCGCTGTTCGGATGCTCGGATTCGCGCCTCGCCGCCGAGATCATCTTCGACTGCGGACTCGGCGACCTGTTCATCGCCCGCAACATGGGGCACGTGGTCGCCGAGTCGATCACGGCTTCGATGGAGTACGCCGTCACGGCCCTCGGCTCGGCCCTCATCGTGGTGCTCGCGCACGACTCCTGCGGCGCGGTCGCCGCGGCCATCGATCAGTCGAGCCGCACGCCGTCGCAGACCACCGCGTCGGTGCGCCACACGCTGGCCCCGATCCAGCCGGCGGTGCAGCAGCTCTGGCTGCGCGACAACACCGACACCCCCTACGCCGACGCCGCCCGGATCGACGCCAACGCGGTGGGCCGCGTCCACCTCGCGTCCACCGTCAACGAGCTGCTGCGCACCTCGCGGGTGATCAGCGACGCCGTCGACGCCGGCACGCTCGCGGTGGTCGGCTGCCAGTACCGGCTCACGGAGGGGCGCGCCGTGCCCTACACGGTGGTCGGCCCCGTCGACCTCGAACTCGCTCCGCTCGACTGACGCACACCCCAGATCTCGGCCCCTGAGCCTGTCGAAGGGTCCGGCGCCGATCCCAGCCCCCTTCGACAGGCTCAGGGGGCGCCCCACCAGCAAAGGAAGCACAAGCACTGTGACCGAAGAAATCGAGTACCGCATCGAGCACGACACCATGGGCGAGGTGCGCGTTCCCAAGAACGCCCTCTACGCCGCCCAGACCCAGCGCGCCGTCGAGAACTTCCCCATCTCCGGTAAGGGTCTCGAGCCCGCCCAGATCGTCGCGCTCGCGCGCATCAAGCGCGCCGCCGCGATCGCCAACAAGGAGCTCGGCATCCTCGACGGCCCGATCGCCGACGCGATCGTCGCCGCGGCCGACGAGATCATCGCGGGCGGCCACCACGACCAGTTCCCGGTCGACACCTACCAGACCGGCTCCGGCACCTCGTCGAACATGAACATGAACGAGGTGCTCGCCACCCTGGCCACGAAGCACCTGGGCGCCCCCGTTCACCCGAACGACCACGTCAACGCCTCGCAGTCGTCGAACGACGTGTTCCCCACCTCGGTGCACATCGCCGTGACCGGCGCGCTCATCGAGCAGCTGAAGCCGGCGCTCGAGCACCTCGCCGAGGCCTTCGAGGCGAAGGCCGAGCTGTGGAAGACCGCCGTGAAGTCGGGCCGCACCCACCTCATGGACGCCACCCCCGTGACCCTCGGCCAGGAGTTCGGCGGCTTCGCCGCGCAGATCCGCTACGGCATCGAGCGCGTCGAGGCGGCGCTCCCCCGCGTCGCAGAGGTGCCCCAGGGCGGCACCGCCGTCGGCACGGGCATCAATACCCCGCTCGGCTTCCCCGAGAAGGTCATCGCCGAGATCGCGGCCTCGAGCGGCCTGCCCATCACCGAGGCCCGCAACCACTTCGAGGCGCAGGCCAACCGCGACGGCCTGGTCGAGGCGTCGGGCGCGCTCCGCACCATCGCGGTCTCGCTCACCAAGATCAACAACGACATCCGCTGGATGGGCTCGGGCCCCAACACGGGCCTCGCCGAGCTGCACATCCCCGATCTGCAGCCCGGATCCTCGATCATGCCCGGCAAGGTCAACCCCGTCGTGCCGGAGGCCGTGCTCATGGTCTGCGCCCGCGTGATCGGCAACGACGCGACCATCGCCTGGGCCGGCGCTTCCGGCTCCTTCGAGCTCAACGTGCAGATCCCCGTCATGGGCACCGCGCTGCTCGAGTCGATCCGCCTGCTCGCCAACGCGTCGGTCGTACTCGCCGACAAGACCGTCGCGGGCCTCGAGGCCAACCTCGAGCGCGCCGCGGCGCTGGCCGGCATGAGCCCGTCGACCGTCACCCCGCTCAACCGGCTCATCGGCTACGAGGCCGCGGCGAAGATCGCCAAGCACTCGGTGGCGAAGGGCATCACCGTGCGCGAGGCGGTCGTGGATCTCGGCTACGTCGAGCGCGGCGAGGTCTCGGAGGCCGACCTCGACAAGGCCCTCGACCTGCTGTCGATGACCCACCCCGGCGTCGCGAAGTAGCCCCGGCAGCGAAGCTGTCCGGGCTATCCTGCGTGCGTGAAAGGCTGAAAGAAACGCGCCGGCGTTTCGTGCCGGCGTTTCGCGCATTTCACGGCGGGGCCACCGCCCCGTCGGCGAGTCGCAGGATCTCAGGCGGCGTAGCCGCAGTTGTCATCCTGCGCGAGCGTCGGCGAGTCGCAGGATCTCAGGCGCCGCGCACGCGAAAGGGGGTTCGGGATCGCGCGATCCCGAACCCCCTTTCGCGTGCGCCGCGGACTCCGAGCCCGGCCGCCCGACCGGTCGAGCGGCCCCTGCCGGTTGAGGAGCCGCCCCTACCGGTTGAGCGGCCCCGCCGATTGTGCGAGCGGAGCGAGTCGAAACCCGAGCATCAGGTTCCGACTCGCCCCCGGCTCGCTCGACCGGCTGACCGCGCGGCGGTCTACTGCGTCGCCGCGCGGTAGAGGAACGCGGCCATCGCCTCACGGGTCACGCTGCCCTTGGGCGCGTACACCGGCTTGCCCGAAGGCTGCTTGATACCCGTCGACAACTTGCTCTGCGACATCCAGGCGATCTCCTCGTAGAACTTGTCGCCGGGCTTCACGTCCGCGAACGGGGACGCCTTCGGCGCAACCGGCTTCTTCGCGGTGTCGATGCGGTACATGAACGCGGCCATCGCCTCACGCGTGATGCCGGACTTCGGCTGGAACCGGTAGGTGCCGTCCGACTGCTTCACACCCGTCGAGTACTTCTCGGAGGCCATCCAGGCGATCTCCTTGTAGAACTTGTCCCCGGGCTTCACATCCGTGAACGGGGACTTCGCCGGAGCCTTGAAGTTCTTCTCCCCGTACTGGCGGTAGAGGAACGCCGCCATCGCCTCACGGGTGACGTTGTTCTTCGGCTGGTACTGGTAGGTGCCGTCCGACTGCTTCACACCGGTCGAGATGCCCTCGGCGGACATCCACGCGATCTCCTGGGAGAACTTGTCGCCCTTCTTCACATCCGTGAACACCGGGCCGGCCGGCTTCGGATCCACCGGCTTCGGATCCACGGGATCCACCGGGTCGACGGGCTCCTCCGGCCCCGCCGGAATCTCGACGCCGGGCTCGGTCACCCACTTCTTGCCGTCGGAGTACTTCGTGACGATGACCTCGTCGTAGAGATCGCCCACGTTCTTGGCGGGCTGCTCCACATAGGCGCCGTCGACGTAGGCGTAGGTCTTCGCGCCGCTCGCGTTCTCCGCCACGTACGAGCGGTAGACCAGCTGATCCGCGCTGACGTCGATCACCTGGTAGGTGGTGACCTTCTCTCCGCGCAGTACCTGGGTCGCGCCGTTGTTGGTCCAGACGTTCTTCGCGTCGGTCTCGAGAGCGTAGTGCTTGGCGCCCGAGTTCGAGACGGCGTACACCGGGCCCGTGGTCATGCCCTCGGTCTCGGTGCGGGTGCTGTTCTTGTACCCGCGGGCGTAGGTGTGGTCGTGCCCCATGAGCACCAGGTCGATGTCGTTCTCCTCGAACACGGGCACCCAGTACTCGCGCAGCACCGGCTCGTCGCGTCCCGAGGAGGTGGAGTAGACGGGCTGGTGGAAGGTGACGACGTTCCACTTCGAGGCGCTGTTCTTCAGCACGTAGTCGAGCCAGGCGGCCTGGTACTCGGTCCACAGCGCCGCCACCTTCCCCGAGGGGCACTCGGAGCCCGAGCAGGCCGGCAGCACGTCCGGCTTGAGGAAGGTGGTGTCGCGGGTCGCGTTCAGCGTGATGAAGCGCACCCCCTGGTAGTCGGTGTAGTACACGGTCTCGGCCGCGAACTCGGCCCAGTGCGCGAAGTACGCGGCGTACTGCTTCGCCGCGTCGCTGTCGCCCTGCGCGAGCGATGCGAGCTCGCCGATGCTCTCCGTGCTCGGCTGGTTGAGGGGGTACTCGAAGTGGGCCTTCCACGACGCGAGCAGCTTGTCGCCCGAGTACTCGTGGTTGCCCGGAGCCGCCATCACGTTGGTGCGGGTGGCCGACTTCTCCATACCCGTGAACCAGTTGCGCCACTGCGTGTCGTTGCTGCCCGTGTCGATCAGGTCGCCCGCGTGCACGGAGCCGACCGAGCGCGTGGCGCGCTCCTCGGCCTGGCGCACGACCTCGGGCCAGGTGGTGTCGAGGCCGATCTGCGCGTCGCCGTAGTAGACGAACTGGAAATCGGTGGCCGAGGGATCCGCCGTCGTGAACTCGACCCACTCGCTCCAGCTGCCGGGCAGGCCGACCCGGTAGCGGTACGCGGTCCCCGGGGTCAGCCCGTCGACGGTGGCCGAGAAGTGCGGCGTCTGGTTGCCGTTGACGCGGCCGGTCTCGTGCGCGTCGACGACGCGGCTCTCGCCGCCGGCCGCCGGAGCGATCTCGACCTGCCCGATCTCGTGGGACACGTCCCCGGCGAGCCAGGAGAACGACTGCGAGGTCGCGGGGGTCTCCGTGGGCGTGAGGATCACCCGCGTCGGGGCGGCCTCGACCACCTCGCCGGGCGTGGACGCCTCGACCAGGGTGAGCTCGGTCATGTCGAAGTAGGCGTCGGACGAGGTCGCACGGTCCTGGTAGAGCGCCACGGCGACCGTGTTCTCGCCGTCGTGCAGCAGCTCGCCGTCGATCGAGAAGGTGCCGCTGACCGGATTGCCCCCGTTCTCGCCCGCGTACTGCTGGTTCGAGGGGTTCGTGTCGTCGACCCGCCCGTCGCGGAAGTTCGCCACCCGCTCGCCGTTGACGTAGACGCGCACGGCGTCGTCGTAGACGATGGTGCTCGCGGCGGAGGCGAGCTGCTCGGAGACGCCCTCGGGGATCTCGAAGGTGGTGCGGAAGAAGTAGGTCGGGATCGTCGGGTTCGCGACGCCGTCGATGTAGTGCTCGAGCTTGGTCACCGGGGTGTAGGGACCGACCGGCGCCAGAGCGTTGTTCTTCACGCCGAACGCGCTGGGCGCCTGCTTCCAGCCGCTGTCGTCGAAGTCGGCGGCTGCCCACGCCTGGCGGTTCTCGGCATCGCCGGCGGGATCGGTGGCGGCGTCAAGGTACTTCCAGGTGGTGCCGGTCGCGACGAGCGGCGCCGTGGGCACCTCGACGGCTCCGGGATCGGCGAACGCTGCGGTCGGTACGGCGAGGCTGCCTCCGAGCAGTGCCGCGACGACGAGCGCCACGGCGCCCCGTCTCGCGCGCACCGCGGGGAATGACTGGGTCATGACTTTCCTTCGGTTGAAAGCGGTCCGCCCTGCCCGTGCGGCAGAGCCTCGACTACTCCACCAGTCGCGGGTGACCCCGCCACGACCCCGCGATGAGCGCGAGATGAACCCCGGGTGACCGGCGGGCGAACCGCGCGTCGGCGTAGGCTGAAGCGGTGGCCGATCCCGACATCATTCCCGCGCCCAGACTCGATTCAGCACCCGCACCCGTGCCTGCGCCGGCGTCTGCCGACTGGCAGACGCGCGTCGACCTCGTCTGGGCGGACGCCTCGGCATCGCCCGATGCGGTGATCGCCCGCCTCGCGGCGCTCGCAGCCGAGCTCGACGCCGACGATCCCCGCGGCCCGTTCGAGCTCGGCGGAGCCTACGACAGCGCCGGCCACGAGGCGGAGGCCGCCCAGCAGTACGCGCGCGCCGTCGAGCTCGGCCTGGCCGGCCCGGCACGCGCCGAGCTCGACGTCCAGTACGCCTCGACCCTGCGCAATCTCGGTCGCGCCGAGGAGGCGGTCGAGATGCTGCGGGCGAGCGACCGCGATCCCGAGCTGGGCGCGGCACCCGACGCGTTTCTCGCGCTCGCCCTGCACTCGGCAGGGCGGCCGGACGAGGCCCTCTCCGTTGCTCTGGAGGCCCTCATCCCCCACCTGCCGCGCTACCAACGGTCGCTCCTCGGCTACGCCGCCGAGCTCCGCACCCACCCGCCGCCACCCGCCCCGGGGCACGATCCCCGCTCCTGACCCGGCCTCCCACCGGCCCCGCTTCCCCGCGTACCGCCGCTGCGCATCGCATTACTGCGCGCATATCGTCGGAATCCCGGGCGCGAATCGACGATATGCGCACAGTGAGACGCGGACGGGCGGGCAGGGCGAGCGAGCAGGGCGGGCTACGGCCCCACGGCCGCCTCGGGCTCTTCGCCCACAGACCGCGAGAACCGTCCCTCGCTCGACTGTTCCGCGCCGAATCTGTGGATGCGTCGATTCTCGCCCCCTGCAGCGACGAACCTTGAAGGATGGCACGTCGTCCCCTCCCGCTCCCCGGCGCGTTCGCGCATCGTTCATTCACGGCAGCCGAGGCGCGTGAAGCCGAAGTCTCCCCGAGGCAGCTGCGCCGACCCTCGCTGCGCGCGCCCCACCACGGCGTCCGATCCCTCGTCGAAGTGCCCGCGAGCCCAGAAGATCTCAACGTCCGGGCAGCCAGAGCGGCTGCCGAGTACCTGCCGCTGCTCCGCCGAGACCGGGGTGAGGTGTTCAGCCACACCACGGCACTGCTGCTCTGGGGCGCACCGATCCGCTGCGCCGCGACGATGCATCTCGCGATCCCGCACCCGCACGCCCCAGCCCGGGGCAAGCAGGTGGTGGGGCACCGCAGCTGTCGCCCCGGAGCACCCCGCGATGTGACTCTGCAGAACGGGATCCGGCTGCCCTGTGCCGGCCCCGTGGAGGCTCTCCTGCAGTCCGCGTCGCAACTGGGCTTCCTCGAGCTCGTGGTCGCGGCCGATCACCTCATCCGGGTGCGCGGACCCGCGTTGGGTCGATACTCACTGACCACGCTCGACGAACTCGTCGCAGCCGCAGAGGCCACGGCCGCATCCGGGATGCTGCGCTTGCGCGCCGCACTGCAGGTGGCCCGCGTGGGCGCGGAGTCCCGGATGGAGTCGCTGCAGCACTTCGAACTCGCGCGCATGGGCCTCGACGCCCTGGAGTTGCAGGCGAACCTGCACGACGACGATGGGCGCTGGATCGGGCGCTTCGACGCGGTCGACCGGAAGAAGCGGCGCATCCTCGAGTACGACGGCGAGCAGCACCGCACCGATCGAGCGCAGTACCTGCGCGACGAAGAGCGCCTCGAGCGCGCTCGCAAGGCGGGCTACCGGGTGATGCGCACGCACAAGGAGGACTTCCAGCCGCGCAGCATCGCCCGTACGAGGCGCGAGATATGCGTCTTTCTCGATGAACGACCCCGCCCGGTCCCTCGCGTGCTCGCCCGCTACTTCGCCGAGAGCGACGGTCTCTGAGCGGTTTCGCGCCCGACGCTCCCGACCGGCCGCGTCTTACTGTGCGCATATCGTCGATTCGCGCCCGGGATTCCGACGATATGCGCACAGTAAGGCACCGCGAGGCGGCGGGCGGAAGCGGCAGCGGCAGCGGCGGGTGGAGGCCGTCGGTGGAGGCCGCAAGTGGGGTGGGGCGGGAGGAGCGGGAGGAGCGGGCACGGGGCACAGGAGCACGGGGCACAGGAGCACGGGGCACAGGAGCACGGGGCACAGGAGCACGGGGCGCAGGAGCGGCTCGGGGTGGGTGGGTGCTGCGGCACCCACCCACCCCGAGCCCCTCACCGCCTACGGCGTGTCGAGGAGCTCCGTGACGAGCGCCGCGATCTCGCTGCGCTCGGAGCGCGTGAGGGTCACGTGGCCGAACAGGCGGTGCCCCTTCAGCTTCTCGATCACGGCGGCGATGCCGTCGTAGCGCCCCACCCGGAGGTTGTCGCGCTGCGCCACGTCGTGCGTCAGCACCACGCGCGAGTTCTGCCCGATCCGGGACAGCATCGTCAGCAGCACGCCGCGCTCGAGCGACTGTGCCTCGTCCACGATCACGAAGGCGTCGTGCAGCGAGCGCCCGCGGATGTGGGTGAGCGGCAGCACCTCGATGAGATCCCGCGCGATCACCTCGTCGAGCACGTTCTCGGAGACGATCGAGCCGAGGGTGTCGAAGACCGCCTGCGCCCAGGGACCCATCTTCTCCTCGCGGTCGCCCGGCAGGTAGCCGAGCTCCTGCCCGCCCACCGCGTACAGCGGCCGGAACACCATGATCTTGCGGTGCTGGCGCCGCTCGAGCACCGCCTCGAGACCGGCGGCGAGCGCGAGCGCCGATTTGCCGGTGCCCGCGCTGCCGCCGAGGGACACGATCCCGACCTGCGTGTCGAGCAGCAGGTCGATGGCGAGCCGCTGCTCGGCGCTGCGGCCCGTCAGCCCGAAGATCTCCCGGTCGCCGCGCACGAGGTGCAGCGACGTGGGGCCGTCGACCCGCCCGAGCGCGGAGCCGCGCGGCGAGTGGAGCACCAGCCCGGTGCCGTAGGGCAGCTCCTCCAGGTTGTCGAGGCCGTCGAGCCGGTCGTCCTCCCAGAGCAGACGCATCTGCTCCTCGTCGAGGTCGACCGTCGCGGTGCCGGTGTAGGCGTCGTCGTGGGCCAGCTCGGCCCGGTACTCCTCGGACCCCAGGCCGATCGCGGCCGCCTTGAGGCGCATCGGCAGATCCTTCGAGACCACCGTGACGTCGAGGCCCTCCTCGGCCAGGTTCTGCGCGACCGCGAGGATGCGGGTGTCGTTGTCGCCGAGCCGCATGCCGCTGGGCAGCGTGTCGATGCTCGTGTGGTTGAGCTCGACCCGCACGGTGCCGCCGGCATCGCCGACGGGCACCGGGAAGTCGAGGCGCAGGTGCTTCTCCCGGAGTTCGTCGAGGATGCGCAGGGCGCGGCGGGCGAAGTAGCCGAGCTCGGGATCGTGCCGTTTCTTCTCGAGCTCGATGACCACCACGACCGGCAGCACGACGGAGTGCTCCGCGAAGCGGAAGAGCGCCGACGGATCGCTCAGCAGTACTGAGGTGTCGAGCACATAGGTGCGCTGGCGCTGATCGATGCCGTCGATCGACTCGACGGAATCGACGCGCTCGATGCGCGCGCCGGACTCGAGGACCTCGGAGGGTGCTGCGAGAGGGGCGGTTTCGGGGTGCTGGATCTCGGCCACGGCGGCTCCTTCTGGCCCGGGGCGGTCGCCCCGGCTCAGCGATGGAGGCCTGCGGCTGCGAGGCGGCTTCGGCCTCTATCGACCGGGCACCCTGCCCGGTGATTCACACGGTACGCCGCGTTCCCGCAGGATCCCTGATCGACACGCGCGCCGATGTGTGAACGCTTCGTAACGAGGCTGTGAACCGAGGTGTCGAGCGGGGGCCGTGCGCGAGCGGTATCCTTGAACGTCGGGGGAGAACCGGAAGGACGACACTTGCGCACGATCGACTGGGTTGACGGAGCCATCGAACTCATCGACCAGACCCTGCTTCCGCATCGGCTCGAAGTGCGACGCGTCACCGAACTGCCCCAGCTGATCGACGACATCCAGCGTCTCGCGGTGCGGGGCGCCCCCGCACTCGGCGTCGCCGGCGCCATGGGCGTCGCGCTCATCGCGGCCGGCGTCGAAGCGGCGAACGGCGACGAGGAGCTGGATCGCGACGCGGTGCGGGTCCAGGCCGCGCTGCTGCGCGAGGCCCGCCCCACCGCCGTCAACCTCTCGTGGGGCGTCGACCGGGCGCTCACGAAGCTCGATCAGGGCGCCTCGGCCGTCCTCGACGAGGCGCTCGCCATCCGCGACGAGGATATCGCGGCGTGTGTGTCGATGGGCCTGCGCGGCGCGGATCTCACGCGCGAGCTCACGGGCAAGGACCGCGTGCGCGTGATGACGATCTGCAACACCGGCAGCCTCGCTACCGTCGAGCGCGGCACGGCGCTCGGCGTGATCCAGACGCTGCTCGAGCAGGGATCCCTGGAGGAGGCCTTCCCCCTCGAGACCCGCCCCCTGCTGCAGGGAGCCCGCCTCACCGCGTGGGAGCTGCAGCGCATGGAGGCCCCCTTCCGCCTCATCATCGACTCGGCGGGACCGTTCCTGCTCTCGCGCGGAATCGCGGACGCGGTGTTCATCGGCGCCGACCGCATCGCGGCCAACGGCGATTCCGCCAACAAGATCGGCTCGTTCTCGCTGGCGCTCGCGGCCCGTCACGCCGGGGTCCCCTTCATCGTGGTCGCCCCCGAGTCCACCGTCGACATGTCGACGGCGAGCGGCGCGGACATCGAGATCGAGGATCGCGGCTCCGCCGAGGTCACCGGTTTCGGCGGTACCCGCACCGCACCCGAGGGCATCGGCACGGTGAATCCCGCCTTCGACGTGACCCCGCACGAGCTCATCACGGCGATCGTCACCGAGCGCCGGGTGATCCTGCCGGGCACGGGCGAGACGCCCGCGGATGTACCATTCGAGGCGCTTCGCTCCTAAGCTCATTCCCAGCCCCCTTTTCACACCTGAAAGGAACAACATGTTCTTCACCAAGCGTCGCGCTCGCGCGGCACTGATCGCCGGCGCGGCATCCGCCGCCCTCCTGCTGACCTCCTGTGCGGGCGGCAGCGGCAACGGCGGGAACGGCGACAACGGCGGCGCAGGTGCCGACGGCCCGCACTTCATCTACATCACGAGCGACCCGATCGGGCAGAACGAGTTCCTGAAGTCGGGCAAGACCGGCATCGAGAACGTCGCCGAGCAGTTCGAGGGCACGCAGGAGACCTACGAGTCGAAGGACGACGCGCAGCGCCGCCAGAACGTCGAGGCCGCGATCTCGAAGGCCCCCGAGGTCGTCGTGATGCTGGGCTTCCAGTTCGGCGACATGGCCGTGGAGCTCGCCGAGCAGAACCCGCAGCAGAAGTTCCTGCTCATCGACACCTTCGTCGAGGGCGCGCCCGAGAACCTCTACCAGGCCACCTTCCGCGAGCACGAGCCCTCCTACCTGCTCGGCGTCGAGGCCGGCCTGCTCACCGAGGCCGACAAGGTCGGATCGGTGATCTCGCTCGACATCCCGCTGCTGAAGAAGTACTCGGACGGCTTCGCCGAGGGCGCGAAGAGCGTCAACCCCGATGTCGACACCGTGAAGCCACAGGTCATCGGCGGCGACAACCCGTTCGCCGACACGGCCCGCGCCAAGGAGCAGGCGATCGCCTTCGCCGGCACCGGCGTCGACCAGGTGTTCGCCGTGGGCGCCGCAGCGAACGGCGGCATCATGGAGGCCGCGGCCGAGAAGGGCTTCTCCGCCTACGGCGTGGACGCCAACCAGTGCCCCATGGCCCCCGGATCCGTCGTCGACGGCACCATCAAGGCCGTCGACAAGGTGGTCGAGACCGTGGTCGGCGAGATCATGGACGGCAAGAGCTCGCAGGAGGCCACGACCTCCTTCGGCCTCAAGGAGGAGGGCATGACCATCGTCAGCCTCACCGAGGGCGCCGCCGATTCGCAGTGCACCGTCATGGAGCACCCCGAGGTGCTCGAGCAGGTCGAGCAGGCGCGCGACGACATCGTGAGCGGCAAGATCGAGGTCACCGACCCCACCGCGTAGCCGCCTCCTCCGCCGGTCGGGCGGGCGAGTCGAATCGAAACCCGCTGGATCAGGTTTCGACTCGGCCCTGCCCCGCTCGCCCGGCGGGTCGCACCGCCGGGCGAGCGAGGTGCGAAGCGCCGAGTCGAAACCGAACCCCGCAGCGCCGGGTTTCGACTCGTCGCAGGCCCCTCGCTCAGCCGGCGGCAGGCACCCCCTCGCTCGACCAGCGGGGCACCCCGACCACCGAATACCGAGCAAAGGAGCGAGATGGTCGCCGAAGTCTCGATGCGCGGGATCACCAAGCGCTTTCCCGGAGTCCTCGCCGACGACGACGTCGACTTCGAGGTGGAGAGCGGCGAGATCCACGCCCTCATGGGCGAGAACGGCGCGGGCAAGTCGATCCTCATGTCGATGCTCGCGGGCGTCTACCGCCCCGACGCGGGCGAGATCTTCATCCGCGGCGAGCAGCACGAGTTCGCCTCCCCGCTCGACGCGATCGATGCCGGCATCGGCATGGTCTTCCAGTCGTTCAAGCTCTTCCCCTCGCTCACGATCGCCGAGAACGTCGTGTTCCGCAGCGAGCCCACCAAGCGCGGCCTCATCGACCGTCAGGCGGCGAACCGCAGGGTCGCGGAGATCGCCGAGAAGTACGGCCTCGCGCTCGATCCCGCCGCCCGCGTCGACTCCGTGCCCGTCGGCGTGCTGCAGCGCGTCGAGATCGTCAAGGCCCTCTACCGCGAGGCGCGGGTGCTGATCCTCGACGAGCCCACGGCGGTGCTCACCCCGCAGGAGACCGAGCGCCTCTTCGATGTGCTGCGCGCCCTCAAGGCCGACGGCCGCACGATCATCCTCATCACCCACAAGCTGAACGAGGTCATGGCGATCTCGGACCGCGTCACCGTGCTGCGTGACGGCCGCAACGTCGCGAGCCTCGTCACCGCCGCGAGCTCCCCCGCGGAGATCACCCGCCATATGACGGGCCGCGACGTCGATCTCACCACTCCCCCGCCCGCACGCGAACCCGGCGACGTGGTGCTCGACGTGCGCGGCCTCAGCGTGCCCGGCTCGGGCGGCCGCGACGCCGTCTCCGAGGCGAGCCTCTTCGTGCGCACCGGCGAGGTCGTCGGGATCGCCGGCGTAGCCGGCAACGGCCAGGTGGAGCTCGCGGAGGCCGTGATCGGCATGCGGCGCGCGAGCGCGGGCGGCGTCTCGGTGCGCGGCGAGGATCTCAGCCGCGCCTCGATCGCTCAGCGCCGCGACGGCGGCATCGCCTACATCCCCGAGGATCGCCACGCCGTCGGCAGCGCCGGCACCGCCGACGCGATCGACAACCTCGCCCTCGGCCACCACCGCAGCGCACCGCTGCTGCGCCGCGGCCTGCTCTCGCGCGGCGCCATGCTCGACCACGCCAAACGCCTCATCCAGCGATTCGGCGTGAAGATCGCCGGCCCCGCGACGCCGGTCGGCACGCTCTCGGGCGGCAACCTGCAGAAGGTCGTCGTCGCGCGCGAGCTCGACTACCGCTCTCCGCTGCTCATCGCCGAGCAGCCCACGCGCGGTGTCGACATCGGCGCCATCGAGTCGATCCACCGAGAACTCTGCGAGTACCGGGACGGCGGCGGCGCGCTGCTGCTCATCTCCGCGGAGCTGAGCGAGATCATGTCGCTCTCCTCGCGCATCCTGGTGATGTTCGAGGGGCGGATCGTCGCCGAGGTGCCGAAGGCCGAGGCGAGCGACGCGCTGCTCGGCCTCTACATGGCCGGGCACGAACCCGAGGAGCGGCACCGCCCGGGAGCCTTCGCGGCCGCACTCGCCGGATCCAGCGGCTCCAGCAGCTCGACCGGTTCCAGCAGCTCCACCAGCGAGAAGGGGGTCGCGCAGTGAGCACCCTGCAGAGATTCGGCCGCTGGCTGGCCGGGCCGATCCCGGTCTCCATCGTGCTCGCGCTGCTCATCGGCGCGTGCTTCATGCTGATCGCGGGCGTGGACCCGCTGAGCGGCTACGTCGCCATGGTCAACGGCTCGTTCGGCAGCGGCCCCGGCCTCGCGAACACCCTGCAGCGGGCCATCCCGATCATCGGGATCGGGATCGCGATCGCGATCGCCTTCCGCGCGGGCGTGCTCAACCTCGGCACCGAGGGCCAGGCGGGGCTCGGCGCCCTCGCCGGCGGCATGGTGGCGATCTACGTGCCCGGCCCCGCGGCCCTGATCGTGCCGCTCGCCTTCGTCACCGCGGTCGTGGTGGGCGCCGCCTGGGGTCTCATCGCCGCTGTGCTGCAGAACCTGCTCGGGGTGCCGATCCTGCTCTCCACGCTGCTGCTCAACTATCCGGCGCGCTACTTCTCGTCGTGGGTCATCCGCTTCCGGCTCGACGAGCCCACCTCCGATCTCGTCGCCAGCGAGCAGCTGCGGCCCGAGGTGCAGCTCTCCATGCTCGTGCCGCGCGACTCGGCCTTCGCCGACACGCTGCGCAACACCTTCGGGCCGACCAGCCCGATCACCGCGGTGCTGACGGGCGTCAACTGGTCGATCATCGTGCTGATCCTCGTGGTGATCGCCGTGATCTTCATGAACCGGCGCACCCGCTACGGATTCGAATCGGGCCTCAGCGGCCAGAACGCGGAGTTCGTGCGCTACGGCGGGGTGAAGCCCGGTCCGCTGGTGCTGCGCACCATGGCCCTCTCCGGCGGCCTCGCGGGGCTCTTCGGTCTGATGCTGACGATCGGCGCGCCCAACACGCGCCTCATCGAGGGCTACTTCGTGCAGACCAACTACGCGTGGACCGCCCTGCTCGTCACCCTGCTGGCGCTCTACCGGCCCGTCGGCATCGTCATCGCGGGCCTCTTCTTCGCCGCGATCATGGTCGGCAGCGACGCGATGGGGCGCGAGCTCGGGCTGTCGCCCCAGATCGCCGCAGTGATCCAGGCGCTCGTCATCATCCTGCTCGCCTTCCGGGTGACGCTGCCGCGCTTCCGGCGCAGACGCGGAGGTCCGGTGAACGATGAGCCGCCCCTGGACGAGCCGCCGGTCGATCAGTCCCCGCTCACCGCGTCGCACGCCCCCGCCCCCGCGGCGGCCGCTCCGGTCGCGCCCGCCGAGCCGAAGGAGTCGGAGCGATGAACTTCCTCGACCTGTTCGATCAGGACCTCCTCTCCTCGGTGCTGCGCTCGCTGATCCCGATCCTGCTCGCGGCCCTGGGCGGCATGCTGGCGGAGCGCGTCGGCATCTTCAACATCGGCCTCGAGGGCATGATCCTCATCGGCGCCTTCTGCGGCGTCGCGGCGTCGTTCTTCACCCACAACTGGATCGTGGGCGTGCTCGTCGCCATGATCTCGGGGGCCCTGTTCTCGCTGATCCTCGGCTACGGATCCGTCTACCGCAAGGGCGACCCGATCGTGCTGGCCATCGCGATGAACATCCTCGCGGTCGGCATGACGAGCTTCCTGCTGGTGGCGATCTTCGACGTGCAGGGCGTGTTCCAGGATCCCGGGATCGACGGCATCCCGGTCTGGCGCATCCCGTTCCTCGCCGACATCCCGGTGCTGGGCGCGTTCTTCTCGCTCTCCCCGCTCGGCTACCTGGCGCTGCTGCTCGTGCCCGTGCTCTGGGTCGTGCTGTTCCGCACCCCGCTCGGCCTGCGGCTGCGGGGCGTGGGCGAGCGCCCGCTCGCGGCCGCCACCATGGGGGTCGATCCGCAGCGCTACCAGCTGGGCGCCGTGATCGCCTCGGGCGCTCTCGCGGGCCTCGGCGGCGCGCAGCTCGCGCTGGGCAACGTGGTGCAGTTCACCGAGAACATGTCGGCGGGCCGCGGCTGGATCGCGGTGGTCGCCGTGATGCTGGCGCGGGCGCACCCCATCGGAGTGCTCGGCGCGGCGCTGCTCTTCGGCTTCGCCGACGCGATCGGCTTCCGCCTGCAGTCGTTCGGCCTGCCGCAGCAGCTCACCGATGCGGGGCCCTATGTGGTGACCCTGCTCGTGCTCGTGCTCATGAGCAGGCGCTTCCGCAAGACCCGCGAAGCGGCCCTCGCGTGACCGGGATCGGGGGCTCCGCCTCCGCCCTGCCCGCCGAGGCGGCTCGATGGGTGGACCGCCTGGGCCTCGAGCCCCTCGAGCACGAGGGCGGGCTGTTCCGGCGCATGCACCTCGACGAGCACTCGAGCGCCATCTACTACCTCCTCGCGGCTCCCGACTTCTCGGCGCTGCACGCGCTCGACTCGGTCGAGGTCTACCACTGGTACGCCGGCGCGCCGCTGCGCCTGCTCCTGCTGCACCCGGACGGCCGGGCCGAGGAGCGCCTGCTGGGACCCGATCCCGATGCCGGGCAGCTGCCGCAGGTCGTGGTGGAGCCGGGTGTGATGCAGGGGTCCTCTCCGCTCGGCGAGTGGACGCTCATCGGCACCACCATGGCTCCCCCCTTCCGATGGGACGGATTCGAGCTCGGCGAGCGGGCCGCGCTGCAGCGGCGGTACCCGGCCGCGGCCGCGCGCATCGGCGAGCTCACGCGAGTGGCCGAGACCCCGGCAGACTAAGGTAGTCCTATGACCGACGCGCGTATCGTCCGCACCCGAGCCGCTCTGCACCGCGCGATCATCCAGCTGGCGACCGAGAAGCCGGTCCCCAGCATCACGGTGTCCGAGCTCGCCGAGCTCGCCGGCATCAACCGGGTGACCTTCTACAAGCACTTCGCCAGCCCGGCAGAGACCCTCGGCTCGGCGCTGAGCCTCGAACTCGATCCTGCGCGCGAGCACTTCATCGCCGGCTACACCGAGCTCACGGCCGATCCGGTCGAGATCTTCACGGCGAGCATCAACCAGATCCTCGATCACGTCGAGCGCCACCGGGGCCTCTACCTGCTGTCCATCAACACCCCGCAGGACGGCACGGTGCCGAACCTGCTCACCGATCACTTCACCGAGACCATCAAGCTCTACCTCGAGCAGCGCGAGCTGCACGAACCGCAGGTGCCCGAGTTCGAGGTGGACGTCGTGTCGCGATTCTTCGGCATGGGCCTCGTGGGGGCGATCAAGGCGTGGGTGCTGAGCGGGGAGTCGGATCGCGAGGCATTCCTGAACTCGATCACGACGCTGGCCCCCGCCTGGTGGTTCCCCGCCCGCCCCTGAGCCGGCCCGGCGGCATCGACCCGCCTGCCGTCTGACCGGCCCGCCCGACGACGCCTAGCGGGCGCTCCGGGTCCCGCGGGCGAGCTCGGGCTCCCTGCGCAGCTGACCGGTGAGCGCGAGGACCAGGATCAGCGCGCCGAGCACGATCCAGCCCGCGACACCGGCGACCGTCACCAGCTCGGGTCGCACCGTCTCGCCCGCGGCCACGAACCACATGATCATGCCGCCGGTGCCGTTCAGCGCGCCGTGACCGATCGTGGCGGGCCACACGGAGCCCGTGCGCAGTCTCAGCCAGCCGAAGAGCACCCCCATGACGGTGCAGTTGACCGTCATCAGCGCGACGCCGCGCCAGTCCATCAGCCCGTAGTTGTGCCCGAGCAGCGTGAGCGGGGCGTGCCACAGCCCCCAGATCGCCCCGCTCAGCAGCAGCGCGGGCCACAGACCCAGCGGGCGCAGCGCGGGGAGCAGCCAGCCGCGCCATCCCAGTTCCTCGCCGAAGCCGAGGATCGAGTTCGGGATCACGGCCGCGACGGGGAACAGCGCCAGTTGCACGGCGACGAGCACCCACGGCGACGGCAGCACCGAGGGGTCCATGCCCTCCGGAAGCGCGTCGGCGTTGATCTCCGCGAAGCCCGAGAGGTGCACGAGGTCGACGCGCACCCAGCCCAGCGCCGCGGCGAGCAGCGTCGTCGCCAGGCCGATGAGGAGCGGAGCGAACAGCGCCGCGACGGTGAACCAGACGACGCGCTTCGCGGGCCGGAGCGGCCACACGCCGAGGAAGCGCAGGCGCTCGCGCCGAGGCACACGCATCGCGAACGTGACGACGAGCGCCGCGATGGCCGGCGTGAGCATCATCGCCATGGCCAGCAGGCCGAACAGCACCGGGAAGCCCGGCGCCTCGGGTCCCATGAGCCACAGCGGCAGCGCGACGAGCCAGGCCAGACCGAACGCGATCACCGCGAACAGCGCCACGGCACCCCAGGGCACACCTCCCGCGGGGCGATCGGCGCGCGAAGACTCGGCCGCGACACCCCCTCCGGCGGTCCGGCCGCCCGCGGCCGACGCGTTCCCCGGCACCCCGTCCGCGACGCCCGGGCCGTTCGACCCCTGCTCCCTGTCCGCCATGCTCACGTCCTCCTCAGACATCCCGCTCCTCCGTCCGCGCCGATCGTGCGGCCACCGCGCTCAGCAGGGCCGCGCCGGTCTCGGCGTCGTCGACCGTCACCGCGAAGGTCCTCCCGTCCCTGCGGGTGATCACGATCCCCTCGCCCGTCCGCATCACGATCCCGAAACCCGTGCCGGGCACCCATCGCAGGCCCCAGCCGCCCCACTCCGCGAAGGGGCTCACCTCTCGCACCTCGACGCGCTCCACGTCGCCCGCGGGCACCCGGAAGCTCGGCCACCCGACGAGCGACCGCGCCTCGAGGCCCTCCGGATCGATCCGCACGCGGAACCAGGCGCACACCGCCGACATCGCGGCCACCAGCAGGAAGAGCACGGCGGTCGGCCACCAGGCCGGGGCGCCGACCACCGCGAGGAGCACGGCGGTGCTGCCGCACAGCACCAGCGTCGTTCCGAGCACCCATCCGAACGTGCGGGAGGGGCGGATCTCCGCGACCCACATCGCGCGCTCGTCGGGGCCCAGTGCGAGCGTGCGGGCGGATGCCCGCCGAGACGACTCGATGCGCAGCCGGGGCTGCGCGAGAAAGCCGGCCGCGCCCGCCGCGAGAGCGGCTCCGAAGGCGACCGCCATCGCGCCGCCGACGCCCGGGGCGTCGCGGGCATCGGCGAGATCGAGCTGAATCCGCGCGGTGAGCACGGCGGCGACCATGATGAGGGTCGCGATCCCCAGCGACACGGCCGCGAGGAAGCGGTTCATGCCCGACCACACGGGGTTCGTCGCCCTGCCGCCGCCGAGCACCGCGAGGAGGCCGAGCAGCAGGCTCATGCCCGCGCCGAGACTCACGAAGGCGACCGTATTGGCCGACGGGCTCATGAAGCCGTCGGGCGCGCCCGTGCCCGACCAGTGACTCGCCATCGGATCGGGCAGGCGGGGCAGCCAGGCGAGGAGGAGCGCCGCGGCCGCGACGGTCACCGCGAGCGGCAGGACCAGCCCGACCCACAGGGCGGCGCGCTTCGCGCGTCGCAGCTCCCGCCGTTGCCGGGCCGACGGGGCGGCGTCCGGGGCACCCGAGCCGCCGAACGCCTCCTCGCCGGGGCCGCCGACGGCACGCAGGTGGCGCTCGCCGGTCATGCGGCGTGCTCCGCGGCGGGGCGCACCGGCGGAACGGGCGCCGCAGTCGCAGCGGCGGCCGCAGTGCCCATCACGGGATCGGCGCCGGCTCCCCCGCTGCTCCGGCCCGCGGGGCCGGATTCCGCCGCGCTCTCCACGAGCGCCGCGAGCGCAGCCGGATCGACGCCGAGCTGCGCAGCCCGTTCGACCAGATCCCGCACCTCGTCGCGCAGGGCGGCGACGCCGATCGCGCGCTGCGTCACCACGGCGCCGCGACGGCGTTTGAGGTCGATCAGCCCCTCGTCCCGCAGCTGCTGGTAGGCGCGCAGCACCGTGTGCACGTTGATGCCGAGGCCGGTCGCCACCTCCCGCGCGGGCGGCAGCGCGGCGCCGGGACCGGTCCGCCCGCTCACGATGTCGGCTCGCACGGAGTCCGCGATCTGGGCGTAGATGGGTCGCTCGCTCGCCTCGTTCACTCTCACCAGCACGGCAATAACTCTACATCAGGTAGAACTATCGTGCGGAGGATCCTCCGCACCCGTTCCCCGAAACCGCGCCCATCCGCCGAGACCGAGGCCTGCATCGCCGCTGCAGACCTCGGTTTCAACAGCAGGGCGCGGTTTCAACAGCAGGCGGCGGTTTCGGTGCCGCCGGAACGGATCGTGCCGCTAGAAGGCGGCGATGCCCGTGAGCTCGCGCCCGATCACGAGCTGATGCACCTCGTCGGTACCCTCGTAGGTGCGCACCGACTCGAGGTTGGCCATGTGCCGCATCACCGGGAAGTCGGAGGTGATGCCGTCGCCGCCCAGGATCGCGCGCGCGGTGCCGGCGATCTTGATGGCCTCGCGCACGTTGTTGAGCTTGCCCACGGAGATCTGCCCGTACGACAGGTTGCCCGCGTCCTTGAGACGGCCGAGGTGCAGCGCCAGCAGCAGGCCCTTCTCGTACTCGACGAACATGTCGGCGAGTTTGGCCTGGATGATCTGCTTGCCGCCGATCGGCGCGCCGAACACCTCGCGCGTCTGCGACCGGTCCACGGCGGCCTCGAGGCACGAGCGCGCCGCGCCCATGACACCCCAGACGATGCCGTAGCGCGCCTCGTTGAGGCACTTGAACGGCGAGGAGAGCCCCTTCGAGCCCGGCAGGATCGCGTCGGCGGGCAGCCGCACGTCGTTCAGCTCGATCTCGGTCTGCAGCGAGGCGCGCATCGACAGCTTGTTCTCGATCGCGGTCGCCGTGAAGCCGGGGGTGTCGGTCGGCACGACGAAGCCGCGCACCACTCCCTCGTCGTCCTTGGCCCAGATCACGCCGACCTGCGCGATCGTGGCGAGGCCGATCCAGCGCTTGCGGCCGTTGAGCACCCACTCGTCGCCCTCGCGGCGCGCGGTGGTGATCATGGTGTTGGGATCCGAGCCGCCCTGGGGCTCGGTGAGGCCGAAGAAGCCGATCGCCTCGCCCCGGCCCATGGCCGGCAGCCAGCGCTGCTTCTGCTCCTCGGATCCGAACTTGTAGATGGCGCCCATGGCGAGCGAGCCCTGCACCGAGAGGGCCGTGCGGAAGCCGGAGTCGACGGCTTCGAACTCCATGGCCACGAGGCCGTACGCCACCGAGGAGGCGCCGCGCAGGCCGTAGCCCTCCAGGTACATGCCGAAGGCGCCGAACTCGCCCACCTCGGGCAGCAGCTCGACGGGCAGGCGGCGATCCTCGAACGCCTGGTCGATGATGGGACGGATGCGGGTCTGCGCGAACTCGCGCGCGCGCAGCTGCCACTCGCGCTCCTCCTCCGTCACGAAGTCGGCGACGTCGAACAGCTGATCGATGGTGGTGGTCATGGGGTGTCCTTTCGGGTGGATCTGCGGGAGCGGCGCGGGCCGCGGGATCACGGGTGGTGGGTTCTGCGACGCGGCGCGGGATGACGATGGTCGGAGGTTCCTGCGGACTCGCCGGGATCACGGGCGCGACTCGGTCGCGAGTCCCGCCCGGCCCGCACTCAGTCGCCGGGGCGCGGCAGCCAGGCGGCGTCCTGGTGCTCGCCCACGCCGGGCGGCGGCACGCGGTAGCTCGCCGGCGTGGCGGAGAGGGAGATCGGGGTGGCGATCGAGCGCAGCACGCGCGGGGCGCCGTCGGGGGCGATCGCCCGCGTCTCGGCGACGGGTTCGAGCCCCAGGGAGGCCGCGAGCTCGATGGCCTGGCCGATGGTGTTCACGCGGCCCGCCGGGATGTTCGCCGCCGTGAGCGCCTCGATCCACTCGGCAGCGGTGCGGGTGCGCAGGCGCTGCTCGAGGGACTCCCGCAGCTCGACGCGGTGCGCCACGCGCTGCGGGTTCGTCGCGAAGCGCTCGTCGTCCGCGAGGTCTGGGATGTCGAGCACCTCGCACAGCCGCGCGAACTGCCCGTCGGTGCCGACGGCGAGCGCGATGGCCTGGTCGGCGGCGGCGAAGGTCTCGTAGGGCGCGATCGAGGGGTGGGCATTGCCCATGCGGCCGGGCGACACGCCCGTCTCGAGGGTCGAGGAGGCCTGGTTGGCGAGCGCCGAGAGCAGCGAGCCCAGCAGCGTGACCTTGACGTGCTGGCCGCCGCCGGCCGCCCCCCGCGCCATCAGCGCGGCCTGGATGCCGATCACCGCGTTGAGGCCGGTGAGGATGTCGACGAGCGCCACGCCCACCTTGGTCGGCTCGCCGCCGTCGTCGTCGCTCTGGCCCGTGATGCTCATGAGCCCGCCCACGGCCTGCACCAGCAGATCGTAGCCGGGCAGCTCGCGCCCGGCGGTGTCGCCGAATCCGGAGATGGAGCAGTAGACCACACCGGGGTTCTCCGCGGCGACCGCGTCGTAGCCGAGGCCGAACTTCTCCATCGTGCCCGGCTTGAAGTTCTCGATGACCACGTCGGCGGTGCGGGCGAGCTCGCGGGCCCGTTCGAGCCCCTCGGGGTCGCGCAGGTCGCAGACCACCGAGCGCTTGCCTCGGTTGACACCCGCGAAGTAGGTGCTCTGCCCGACGGCGTTCACCGGAGGCCGCCACTGACGGGTGCCGTCGCCCTCGGGGCTCTCGATCTTGATGACGTCGGCGCCGAGGTCGGCGAGGATCATCGTGGCGTGCGGTCCCGCGAGCACCCGCGAGAAGTCGGCGACGCGGATCCCCGCCAGCGCTCCGCCGCTCCGGGCCGTCTCAGCCTGCTCGTCCACATCGCACCTCTCGTCTCGGATCCGCACCGGTCCGCACCGATCCGAACCGGCCTGGCCCGGCCTCCGGGGCCGGTCCGTGCCGCCAGTCTACGGCCGGGTCAGGACACCCTCGGGCGCATCATTGCATAGGGAGCATGCATGACCCTGTGCAAGAATCTCCTCATGGCCACGCTGTCCCAACTGCTCGCGCTGCCCGATCTCGCCCTGCGCCTCATCCAGGCCGGCCCGGGAGACCCCGAGATCAGCTGGAGCTCGACCACCGAGCTGCTCGACCTCAGCGGCTATCTGGAGGGCGGGGAGATCATCCTCACGACGGGGCTCGCGCTGGAGCTCGACGATCCTCGCTGGCGCGACTTCGTCGCCAGCCTGAGCCGCGCGCGCGTGGCCGCGATCGGCTTCGGGATCGGGGTCAACCACGACCGCATCCCGCCCCGGCTCACCCGCGCGGCGAGCGAGTACCGCGTCGCGCTCTTCGAGATCCCGCTGCCCGTCCCGTTCATCGCCGTCACCAAGGCGATCGCCGCGCTGCTGCGCTCGGACGAGCTGCGCGCCGCCCGCGCGGCGCTCCAGGCCCAGCAGCGGCTGCTCGACGGCGCGCGAGGCGACCGGGATCCGGCCGAGGTGATCGCGAGCATCGCCCAGGTGACCGGCAAGCAGCTCGCGCTCGTGGGGTCGGACGGGGCGGTGCTGGCCAGTACGGGCGGTTTCGCCGCGGCGTGCAAGGCGAGCGGCGCCGAGTACATCGATCTCGATCGGGGCGCCTCGATGCAGCTGGCGGTGGCGGGCGACGCTCCGCTCACCCCCGAGGGCCACGCGGTCATCGCCGCGGGCTCGATGGTGCTCGGCCTCGGCCTGCGGGGCGACAGCGCCGACGCGACCCGCGAGCGGGAGCGCTGGGAGCGTCTCACGGCGTCGCTGCTGAGCGGCGCAGGTTCGCCCGAGGCCCTCGCGCTCCTCGACCCCGAGCTGCGGTTCCCCCCGCTGCTGCGCGCCATCGCCGTGCAGGGCAACGCCGAGGACGTCGCCGAGTGGCGCCGCCGCCCGCGCAACGGGCTCGACCGGCTCATCGCCCCGGGCGGCACCGCTCCGGCCGCTCCGGGACTCGCGCAGGCCTGGCAGCTCTGCCCGGACGCGGAGGAGGCCCTGGACCGGGTGCTCGCCGCCGCGGCCGCCCACGACCTCGATGCGGTGGTCGGCCGCCCGGCCGCACCGTCCGAGGCGGTGCTGAGCCGGCGCTCGGCGAGCGCGCGGCTGCGCGGGCTCTCGCAGACCGCACCGCTCTACACGGCGCCGCGCGTGCCCGAGGTGGTGTGGGCCGATCGCGACGCGCCGCTGCTCGAGGCGCTGCTGGAGCTCTCGTCCGGGAGCACCGCGACGGACACCCGCGGAGGAGACGCCTCCGAGCCGGGCGACGGCGCTCGGCGCGCACTGAGCGCGACGGCGCTCGGGCCGCTCTCCGTGCACGACGAGCGGCTCGGAGGGGACGAGCGGGAGATGCTGCGGAGCACGCTGCGAGCCGTGTTCGAGGCCGACGGGCAGCGCGGGCCCGCGGCGGCGGCGCTCGGGATCCACCGCAACACCCTGCGCGACCGCATCACGCGCATCGAGCGGCTGACGCGCCGCTCGCTGGCGAACGCCGACGATCGCGCGGAGCTCTGGTTCGCGCTGCGGCTCGAGGAGCTCTCGGCCCCCGCCGGTTGAGCGAGCGGAGCGAGCCGGAACCAGGGCTCATCAGGTCGCGGGCAGCTCCTGCTCCGGACCGCCCTCGTCGTGCGGCTCGTGCAGGGCGTGGAGCACGCCGCGGACATCGCCGTGCAGCAGGTCGTCGACGAGCTCATCGACGGCGACCGCTTCATCTGTTCCCTGGGGGATCTCCATGCGGAGCCCGGATCCCCTCGCCTTCTTCCTGTCCATGCTCAACGATAACCCTGTTTCGCCGCAAAACGCATCACAATTCGGGGATGTCCGGCTTCCGTCGTCGGGCGGGACTCGTACCGCCGAGGGTCAGCTCTTCGGAACCGGCGGCCCCAGCCAGAGGAGCAGCACGAACACGGCCATCACCGCCGCGGCGAGCAGGATCAGCGCGAGCCACGGGCGGCGGAGCACCCACGCCAGCGCGTGCTCCCACGGCCCGCGCGGGGGAGCTCCCCCGGGCGCGAGCCGCCACGCGCGCGGCAGCATGCCGCGGCGATCCGCGACGAGTTCGAAGGGCAGCGTCGCGAACGGGATCACGGCGCTCGCGAGCCCGAGCGCGCCCCAGGAGAGATGCCAGCGCGCGTCGATCCAGACGAGCACCGTCACGGCGCAGTAGGCGAGGAACACGAAGCCGTGCACACCGCCCGCGGGGGTCACCCAGGCGTCGCTGATCCCGGTTCCGCGAAGGACGAGAGCCGTGATGAGCCCGGCCCACGTGATCAGCTCGGCGAACGCGAACAGGCGGAACAGCAGGCGCGGCGACATGCTCCCTACCGTATCGTCCGGAGCCTGAGGAGCCGCCCGGCATACCCGCCGCGGCGCGCGGCGCAGACGCATCGCCCCGTCAGCGGTCCGATTCGCCCGGCAGCGGATCGAGCACCCGGGCGGCCGCCCGCCGCAGCGCGGCGACCACCTCCCGCACCTCGGGGCGCACCTCGCCCCGCGCCAGCAGGATCATCAGCTGACGCCCGTCGTGCTCCCCGAGCCCGAACGCGCGGATCCCCGGATGGCGATAGCTGATCAGGCTCAGCCGCGGCACGACGGACACGCTCATGTCGCGCGCCACCAGCTCCTGCACGACCATGTAGTCGTCGGTGGCGTGGCGGATGTCGGGGGTGAAGCCCTCCCGCTCCGCGATCCGCAGGAAGTGCCGCCGACAGCTCGGGCACCCCGCGACCCACCGATCGCCCGCGTGGTCGGCGAGCCTGCGCATGCTCTGCGCCGCCGCCCCCCGCCGCTGCGACACGATCAGCTGCAGCGGATCCCAGCCGATCGGCAGCATCTCGAACTCCCGCTCGAGCCCGAGCAGATCCTCCTCGTCGTACCGGAACACGAGCGCGACGTCGGCCGCACCGCGGCGCAGCAGCTCCGGCACCGAGAACGGCTCCTGCTGCTCCAGGTCGATCGTCGGCGCGGGGCGGGAGTCGGCGCGCGCGATGAGCTCCGACATCGCGGGAGCCACGATGCTCGTGCAGGCGGAGGGGAAGGCGACCACGCGCACGGTGCGCGCGTCCTCGTCCATGAGCCCCGCCACCTCGCGGGCGGCGCGGGCGAGGTGTCCGTCGATGAGCTCGGCGTGGTGCAGCAGGCGCTTGCCGGCCTCGGTGAGCTGCACGCCCTTCACCGTGCGGATGACCAGCGTCGCTCCGAGACTCTCCTCGAGCCGGCTGACCTGGCCGCTGAGCGCCGGCTGCGTCCACCCGAGCTCGCGGGCCGCCGCGGCGAACGATCCGTGCTGGGCCACCGCGCGGAACGACATCAGCGCGCGTGGGTCGATCTCCGGGTTCACCGCGGCACCCGCCCGGGTTCCGCGCGTCGGCTTCGCGAGTGCTCGGCCCGCATTCAGACTCCGTCGCCCAGCTCGGCGAGGCGCTCGACGACGCCCCGCACCCCCGGGTTCACCCGGGTCGAGCCGTCGGAGAACAGCACGGTGGGGATCAGCCAGTCGCCGCCGTTCGCCTCGATCGCGATGCGCTCGGCGGCCGGATCCTCCTCGATCATGACCTCGCGGAAGGAGATCCCGCTCCGGGAGAGCATCGTCTTCAGGCTCGTGCAGTAGCCGCACCACACGGCGGAGAACACCGTGACGCTCCCCCGCTCCGGCAGGTAGCCCGCCAGCTCGTCCGGGGAGATCCGCGGTTCGCGCGCCTCGCTCTCGTCCACGTGCATCACCCTACCCCGACTCCTCGGCGGCGCGGACGAGCCGCTCCATCGCCTCGCGCACGTGCTCGCGGGGCAGCGCCGCGTTGAAGCGCACGAAGCCCCGGCCGGCCGCGCCGCAGTCCGATCCGTCGGTGACCACCAGCTGCGACGCCTCGCGCAGTGCCTGCGCGGCCGAGGCGCCGTCGCGCAGCAGCCCGGTCTCCCGCAGGTCGATCCACAGCAGGTAGGTGGCCTCCGGGCGCAGCACCCGGATGCCGGTGCGGTCCCTCGCCGCCTCCAGCACGGCGAGCGCCTCGGCGACGCTCAGCCGCAGCTCCTCGACGGTCTCGTCGAGCCAGGCGCGTCCGCCGCGATAGGCCGCCTCCGTGGCGACGACCCCCAGCACCGAGGTCTGGTGCTCGTACCAGTGCCCCACCTCGCGCCACCTCGCGAGGTGATCCGGGTTGGTGAAGATGAGCTGCCCGCACTTGGTGCCCGGGATGTTGAAGGCCTTGGTCGCGGAGGTCGCGGTGATCGTGTGGGCGGCCGCCCGCGGCGAGCGCGCCGCGTAGACGATGTGGGGCGAGGATCCGAGCACGAGCGGGGCGTGGATCTCGTCGGCGAGCACGAGTCCGTCGAACTCGTCGACGATCCGCTCGATCTCGGCCAGCTCCCGCTCGACGGCGACCTTCCCGATCGGATTGTGCGGGTTGCAGAGCACCAGCAGGCGGGCGCCGCTCGCGAACGCGGCGCGAAGTCCGTCGAAGTCGTAGCTCCAGCCGGAGCCGGAGGGGACCATCGGCACCTCGATCACCGGGCGGCCGATCATCGGGGGCACCGACAGGAACGGCATGTACCCCGGCGTCGGCACGATGATCGGCTCGCCCTCGGGCACGAAGTGGGTGAGGATCGCGCGGAAGCCCGCGACGAGGTCGGCGACCGGGCGGATCGCCTCCTCGGACGGGGTCCAGGCGTACGACTCCCGCAGCCAGCCGCCCACCGCGCGCTGCAGGCGGAGGATCTCGTCGGCACCGAGATACCCGAGCTCCTCCCGGTCGAGCGCCGCACCGAGCGCGCGGGTCACCGCGGGCGGGCTCCCGAACTCCATCTCGGCGAGCGCGCGGCCGATGTCGCCCTCGACCAGCTGTTCACGAGCATGCACGGTGGATGACACGCTCCCTCCTTCGGTTTCGGCGGGCCTGCGCCCGCGGGCGGAACGGTGCTCCGTCCCGCTCCCGCTCATCGTATGGCGACCGCGGGCGCCGCAGCTCCTCGTTTCCGCTGGGGTGCTGTGCGTTTTGCTTTGAGGCGACGGGGCGATCGGAGGGGCTCCGCGGCCGGTTCTCGGGCTCCCCGCTCCGCGCTCCGGCTCCGCGCCGACCCGGGAGCGCCGCCGTGCCCGCCCCTCATGAGGAGCCGGAGCGCCCCGGGTCCGCGCACCCCGCTCGCGCGGGACGAGGCCCTGCAGCACGGCGCAATAAAATACATCCGTAGCCTCAGCCTGTACTACTCTGGCCACAGCGGCGACCGCCTCACCGGCGAGGCCCGCACCGACCCCCTGGCCCGCATCCTCGCCCGTCGATCCCCGAGCAGGACGGGCCGGGCCCGCAGGCAGCACACGCGAAGGAGCGACCACACCATGCAGCCCAGAACCATCCGAGCGCGGAGGCCGCGTCTCGCAGCCGCCGCCGCGATCGCAGCCGCCTGCGCCCTCGCCCTCGCGGGGTGCGCAGGCTCCTCCGAGGCCCCCGAGCAGCCGGAGGTCTCGCTCGTCGACACCGGCCAGGAGATCGAGCAGGTCACGGTCGCCTTCCCCGGCTCGCTCGCCAACCTCTACATCGGCCAGGAGAGCGGCATCCTCAACTACAACCTCGCCGCGACGGTGCAGGAGGGCCTCGTCGGCCAGGACCCCGAGGGGCAGATCGTCCCCGCCCTCGCCGAGTCCTGGGAGACGCCGGACGACACGACGTACGTCTTCACGCTCCGCGACGACGCCCGCTTCCAGAACGGCGATCCCGTGACGCCGCAGGACGTCGTCTTCAGCATCGAGCGCGCGGTCGATCCCGAGTCCTCCCCCGGCACCTACTACTACCTCACGAATCTCGACTCGGTGGAGCAGACCGGCGAGCGCGAGGTGACCGTGACGAGCAAGACGCCCGACGCGACGTTCCTCGTCGGCCTCTCGAGCGCGGGCGCCGTCGTCGTCACCCAGCAGGAGTTCTGGGAGGAGCACGACGGCAACATCGGCACGAGCGATTCGCTGCTCCTGGGCACCGGCCCCTACCGGGTGACCGAGTTCCAGCCCGACTCGCACGTGCTGCTGGAGCGGGTGGACACCTGGTGGGGCGGCGTGCCGAAGGCCGAGTCCATCCGGGTGAACTTCATCCCCGACGCGAGCACCCGACTGGCCGCGGCGCAGAAGGGCGACATCGACATCGCGTTCAACGTGCCGATCAACCAGGCCCAGGAGTGGGGCAAGATCGACGGCGTGCGCGTCGAGTCGATGAACGACCTCTCGTACGTGGGGCTGCTGTTCGATCAGAACGTCGCCCCGTTCGACGACGTCGACGTGCGCACCGCGATCGCGCACAGCATCGACCGCGAGGCCATCGCGGAGAAGCTGCTCCGCGGGTACGGCGAGCCGGCGACCGCGATCATGACCCCGGAGTCGCTCGCGACGGCCTACGACGGCGAGGAGGCGCGCGCCGCGCTCGCCGCGATCCCCCAGCACGACTATGACATCGAGGCGGCGAAGGAGGCCATCGCCGGCACCGACGCCGAGGGGCTCGAGACCGAGCTGACCTACCCCAACACCGGCCCGCAGCTCGGGATCGCGGCGCAGGCGATCGCGGAGAGCCTGAAGGAGATCGGCATGGACGTGCGAGTGCGCGAGGTGCCGATCGAGGAGTGGCTCGCAACCATCGGCGACGGCGAGCACGGGCTCGGCTTCATGTGGTACTTCTCCACGACGGGCGACCCGGCCGAGGTCAACAGCTACCTGCTCGGCCCCGGCAACCCCAACGGCTTCGAGAGCGAGGCCGCCGCGGGCCTGATCACCGAGGCCAACGCGCTCACCGACCCCGCGGAGCGCGCCGCGAAGCTGCTCGAGCTCGAGACGCTGGGCGCCGAGGAGGTCGTGAACGCGCCGATCTGGTGGGGCAAGTCCGTCACGGCGTTCTCCAACACCGTCGGCGTGACCGACTACAGCCCCTACACCTTCACCACGGTCTGGGGCGCCAGCCTCTTCGCGGCCGAGACGGAGTAGTCGCCCGATCCGGGGTGCGGCTCCGGCCGCACCCCGCTCCCAGGAAGGTGGTTCCGTGACGAGCCGCACCAGTCGCCGCCGCAGCGCGGGATCCCGCCTCGCGCTCACGATAGCGCTCCGCGTCGCGAGCGTCGCGCTCATCCTGCTCGTGCTCTCCTTCCTCACCTTCACCCTGCTCTACCTGGCGCCGGGCGATCTCGTGAAGAACCTGCTCGGCAACCGGCCGAGCACCCCGGAGGCGGTCGCCGCGGTCCGGGCGCAGTACCACCTCGACGACCCGTTCCTGCTGCGCTACGCCGACTGGCTCCTCTCAGCGCTGCGGGGCGACTTCGGCGTCTCCATCCGGCTGCAGCAGCCCGTGACAGCGGTCATCATGAGCCGGCTCGGCGTCACGTCCCTGCTCATCGGCCTGTCGTTCCTGCTCGCCGTCGTCACCGCGGTGCCGCTCGGCATCCTCAGCGCGGCGCGCAACGGCACGCGCATCGACCGGGCCGCGAGCGCGACCGCGCTCTTCGGCCTCTCGGCGCCGAGCTTCGCCCTCGCGATCCTGTCGATCACGCTGTTCGCGATCCTCATCCCGGTCTTCCCGGCCTACGGCGCCGGCAGCGGCGGGCTCGACCGCCTCTGGCACCTGTTCCTGCCCGCGGCCGTGCTCGCCGCGGGGATCGGAGCGATCCTCATGCGGATGACGCGCGCCGCGGTGCTGCGCGAGTTCGAGAGCGACGCCATCACCTTCGCGCGGGCCCGCGGCATCCCGGAGCGCGTCGTGCGCCGGATCGCGCTGCGCAGCGCGCTCATCCCGATCGTCACGAGCGCCGGGCTCATCCTCACCTTCATCATCGGCGGCACGATCATCGTCGAGACCGTGTTCGCCCTGCCGGGGATCGGGCAGTTGCTCGAGGAGGCGGTGCTGTTCAAAGACCTGCCGGTCGTCCAGGCGATCACGCTGCTCGTGGCGGCCGCGATCGCGATCATCACCATCGTCGTGGATCTGAGCTACCTGCTGCTCGACCCGCGCGTCCGAGCGAGGGAGCTGGCCGCATGATGCCGCGCACCACTCAGGTCTCCTTGATCAGCGGCACGCGCGTCGCGCCGGGGCGCCATCGGGACTGGAGCGTCGTCGCCTCCGCCGTGTTCCTGCTCCTGGTGGCCATCGCGGCCGCCGCCTCGCCGTTCCTCACGCAGGCCGCGTCGAAGCAGAGCATCCTCGACTCGCTCCTGCCTCCCGGCTCCCCCGGGCACCTCCTCGGCACCGACGAGCTCGGGCGCGACGTCCTGCTGCTGACCCTCGCCGGCACCGGGTCGGCGGTGGCCGGCCCCCTCGTCATCGCCTCGGGATCCATGCTCCTCGCCGTGGTGATCGGCACGCTCGCCGGCTACCTGCGCGGCCCGGTCGACTGGGTGGTGGGCCGCGTCGTCGACATCCTCCTGTCGCTGCCGGTCATGCTCGTCGCGATCGTCGTCGCGGGCATCTTCGGCGCCGGCTACTGGGTGACCGTGCTGATGCTCGTCGCCCTCTTCTGCCCCTCCGACATCCGCATCATCCGCGCAGGGGTCACCGAGCAGGCCCCGCGGCCCTACGTCGAGGCGGCGCAGATGCTCTCGCTCTCCCCCGCCCGCATCATGTACCGTCACATCGTGCCGAACGTCTGGCCGCTCATCATGACCAACTTCATGCTCAACCTCGCGATCGCGCTCGTGACGCTCTCCTCGCTGTCGTTCCTCGGCATCGGGGTCGCCCCGGGCACCGCCGACTGGGGCCGCCAGATCACCGACGGACGGGGCGTCATCGGCGACAACCCGGCGATGCTCCTCGTGCCCGCGATCCTCATCGTGCTGGTCGCCATGGCCATCAACGTGCTCGGCGATCACCTGGGCGAACGGCTTCGGGAACGGGGGATGCAGTGAGCACGACCGAGCCGCGGGGAACCCGCGTCACCGGCCTCCGCGTGACCGCCGCGGGGCACGACATCGTGGCCCCGCTCGACCTCGAGGTCGCGCCCGGCGAGATGCTCGCCATCATCGGCGAGTCGGGATCCGGCAAGTCGATGACGGCGCGCGCCGTCACCGGTCTCCTGCCGCGCGGCGTGCACGCCGCCGGCGAGGCCGAGATCGACGGCTACCGCTACGATCTCGCATCGGGATCGGACGGCGTCTGGGCGCAGGTGCGCGGCCGTCGCGCCGTACTGCTGCTGCAGGATCCGTTCACCAGCCTCAGCCCCGTGCTGCGCTGCGGCCGGCAGATCGCCCTCACGATCGAGGCGCGCCTCCGCGCCGCGGGCGGCTCCCCGGCCCGGGGAGCCCTGCGCACGGAGGTGGAGCGCCGTCTGGCCGAGGTGCAGCTGCCCGCGCGCGTCGCCGAGCAGTACCCCTCCGAGCTCTCGGGAGGGATGCGGCAGCGGGTGGCGATCGCGGCCTCCCTCGCGGCCGAGCCGAGGCTGCTGATCGCCGACGAGCCCACCACCGCGCTCGACGCGAGCACGCAGGGAGAGGTGCTCGACCTGCTCCGGGGCCTGCAGGCGACCCACCGCATGGGCCTGATCCTGATCAGCCACGACCTCGGCGTGATCGAGGGTCGCGCCGACCGGGTGCTCGTGATGCGCAGCGGGGAGGTCGTCGAGCGCGGGGACACCGCGCAGGTGCTGCGTTCGCCGCAGCACCCCTACACCCGAGCGCTCATCGACGCGAACCCCTCGGTCGGGGACGCCGTGCCCGGCTCGGCTGCGAGCGGTCCGCCGCTGCTCGTGGCGGAGGGGCTGTCGAAGTCGTTCGGCTCCGCGGCCGCGCTCACCGACGCGTCCGTCGAGGTCGCCGCCGGCGAGGTGCTCGCGATCGTCGGCGAATCCGGATCCGGCAAGTCGACCCTGGCCCGCGCCATCGCCGGCCTCGAGATCCCCGACGCCGGGCGCGTGATCCTCGACGGCCGGCAGCTGCCCGCCGGCCGACGCGGACGACGCCCCCGGGAGATCCAGATCGTCTTCCAGGATCCCTACTCCACCCTCAACCCCTCGTTCACGATCCGCCAGTCGCTCGAGGAGGCGCTGCGAGCGGGCGGATCACGCGAGCGCACGGTGGCGGAGCTGCTGGATCTCGTCGAGCTCGACCCGTCGCTGGCCGAGCGGCGCCCCGCTCAGCTCTCCGGGGGTCAGCGCCAGCGGGTCGCCATCGCCCGCGCGCTCGCCCCGAATCCGCAGGTGCTCATCTGCGATGAGAGCGTCTCGGCCCTCGACGTGTCCGTGCAGGCGCAGATCCTCGACCTGCTCGCTCGCCTGCGCGACGAACTCGGCCTCGCGATGCTGTTCATCACGCACGACCTCGGCGTCGTCGCCCGCATCGCGGATCGCGTGGTGGTGCTGCGCCGCGGGGAGATCGTGGAGCGCGGTGAGACGACGCGGATCCTGCGCGAGCCGACGCACGAGTACACGCGGCTGCTGGTCGCCGCGGCGGAGCAGGACAGCCTGCGGCGCGCCGGAGGCCCGGACGCACCGGTATCGGCGTCCGCACCGGCACCAGCACAGACACAGGCACAGGCACAGGCACCCGCAGAGGCGGCCTCAGCAGCACCGGCACCCGCACAGGAGGGGCACGCATGACCGAGACGCACGAATCGATCTCCATCGCCGTCGAGGCGGGCGCGCTCCCGCCCCGGCCGCTCGGCACCGGGGCGCCCGAGGAGCGGCTGGCGCTGTGGCGTGTGGAGCGCGCCCTCTGGAGCCCGCGCGTGCTCGTCGCCCGGAACGCTTCGGGAACGGCGGTGGGAGCCGCGCTCACCGCGGGTCGGCCGCACACCGCCTCCCGCAAGATCGTGGACGTCCTGGCCGAGGACGACGCGGTCTGGACCGCGCTCCTCGGTGCCGCGCGCGACGACGTCCCCGGGGACGGCGCGGCGGATCCGGCCCCGCTCGCGGTGCACTTCGAGGAGCACCTGGCGCACGACCGCCTGTCCGACTCGCGCCGCGCCCGCCTCGCGGAGCTGGGTTTCGAGCCGGCGCCGCGGCCGGTTCCGTCGATCCCCAGCACGCGCCCCGGCGATCCGACCGAGGTCGCCGCCTGGTCGTGGTGGCGCGGGGAGCGACCCACCCGGCTCGCCCCGTACTACGGGCAGACCACCGAGGTCACCTGCGGCGCGGTCTCGTCGCTCATGGCGCTCGAGCACCTGGGCGGCGGCGGCTTCGATCCGGAGAGCCTCGTGGCCAACCGGGCGACCGAGATCGCCTTCTGGCGCCGCGCGACGAACCTCCCCGCCTGCGAACCCGTCGGCCTCGCGGTCGAGACCGCGAAGGCGGGCGCGGAGTCGGGGCTGCTGCCCGCCACGCCCCGCGTCGTCCTGAGCGCGCCGGGGCCGGTGCTGGTGGAGGAGTTCTCGTCGAACGAGTCCGAGCGCATGCTGCGCACGGACCTGCAGCTCGAGTCGCTCCGGCAGGCCGAGGAGATGGGGCTCCCGATCGAGCGGCGCTGGATCGAGGTCGCGGAGATCGCCCACCTCGTGCGGGACGGTGCGCAGGTGCTGCTGCTCATCGATCTCACGGAGCTCATCGCGGACCCGACGCCCCACTGGGTGCTCGCCACCGACGTGGTCGACGGCGCGCTCGTCGTCTCCGACCCGTGGGTGCAGTATCCGAACGGCGAGACCTGGGTGGACGCCTTCGCCCTGCCGATCCCCTTCGCCGGCATCGACCTCGTCACGCGGTGGGGGGACCCCGCCTACCGCGGCGTCATCGTGCTCCCGCCGGCCGAGCGCTGATCGACCCCACGAGGTCGAACGCCCCGGGCCGCAACCCGACGCTGACGCGCGAGCCCGGGCCGACCCGGGTGCGATCCGCTCGCGCGGCGCGTGAGCGGTGAGAGCGGCGACGATGAGGACCCCGTTCAGTCGCCCTGCGGTCGGAACAGGAGCAGCCCTGCGGCCCCGGCGCTCCCCGCCATGATGATCGCCGAGGTGATGTCGTCGAACGAGAGCCACGAGATCGGGAGGATCATCGCGGCGCCGATTGCTCCGGCCCACCAGTTGAGGCGTCTCTTCCGCATCTCGGTCATGACATCCAAGCTAGTGATGCGGAGGGCCGGCGGCATCCGCCGCGCGGCGGAGATCGCGCGGCGGAGATCGCGCGGCGCAGATCGCGCGGCGGGCTCGGATCGCTGCAGGGCGGTGCGTGATGAGGGCCGGTCAGCGCCCTCGCCGCGGAATGCCGACGAGGAACCCCGCGACAGCCCCGACTGCGAGCCCGATACCCGCCCCCGCGCCGGTGTTCCCGATCCAGGATCCGATGAGCGCCCCGATACCGGCGCCGAAGAGGATCCCGGCGATGGTCCAGGTGATCGAGGCGGACATGAGTGGATTCTTGTTCTCGCTCATGCGATCGAGGCTACGCGCCCGGCTCGGGTTCCGGATCCCCCGCGAGACGGAGAAGCAGAAGGGGGTGCCAGCCGAGCGCACCGTTCCGAGCCGGTATCCGGCCCGACGCGCACGCACCCGGTGACGCGAATGCAGAGCGCCTGCTGAGATCCCGATATCTGTTGCTTCTCTTCCCGGGGAAGGACCGGAATCGGGATCTCGGCGCACATACGCCGCCGACGGTGGCGACATCGTCCCGGTCGGGCACCGGAACGCACCGGAGCGTCTCCATGGATCGCGATACCCCGCATGCCTCTTCGATGAGCGAGCTTCACCGCCCGGGAGAGGCCGGGCTCAGCAAGGCGGACGGAGCGATGAGCCTCATTCGAGGCCGGTGGGATCGGACAGGACACCGAACGGCCGAGGACCGGGAACGAGCCTTCCACTGCGAAGAATGCTCGAGATCGCCGGTCCGGGGTGCAGCGCGGCAGCGGGCCGTCGGGTCGCGCAAGAAGGCCGCCGTCGGTCCGCGGACGGCCTACAGGGGATCCGGTCAGGTGCCCTCGCAGCCAACGAGCCGGCCTCCCGGAAGGCCGGCTGACAACGCAGCCGATGACCCGCGAACACGGCCGATCGTCCAAGATCAATACAGCAGGAACTGCGCGGTGCCGGTGCCCTCGACCCCGGCGGCCGATGCGCGCAGGTGGTACGAGGCGCCGCCCGCGCCGACCGGGTCGCGCGTGATGTCGCAGCTCTCCGGGCTGGAGCGCGTGCGATCCCATTGGATCCCGTCGCTCTCGAGCGGCTTTCCCGGCTCGAGGATCACGGCGAGGCTCTCCGCGTTCTCCTGGCAGTCCGTGGAGCGCCACACCTGATCGTCGCCGCTCGAGACGGCGAACTCCATGCCCGCGGTGCCGAGGTCGGCGGAGCACGCGTCCTTGCCGACGTTCTCCACGCTCAGCGAGAGCACCGGCAGCTCGCCGTCGGCGTAGTCGGACTTGTCGGTGATCGGCGTCACACGCAGCTGTCCCGTCGCGCACGCGGGGATCTCGTCGTCGTCGGGCTCCTCCTCGGGATCCGACTGCGTCGAGGTGGACGCGAGATCGCTCGGCACCTCCACGTCGCGCGCGTCCTTCACGCCGTCGCTCGATCCCGGCTTCACGATGACGAGCACGACGACGGCGATCACCGCGAGGAGACCCGCGAGCACGAGCAGACGCCGCCGCATGTAGACCTTGCGGCCCTTCGGGCCCACCGGATCTCTGAGCGTCGACATGGCGCCAGGGTAACGCGGAAAGCGCCCTACAGCCGCTTCAGCATTCGCGTGTTGCCGAGAGTGTTCGGCTTCACCCGCGCGAGGTCGAGGAACTCGGCCACGCCCTCGTCGTTGGATCGCAGCAGCTCCGCGTAGACATCGGCCGCGATGAGCTTCGCGTCCTCGCTCAGCTCCTCGAAGCCGTGCCGCCCGAAGAAGTCGGTCTCGAACGTGAGGCAGAACAGCTGCGTCAGCCCGAGATCGCGGGCTCGCAGCTCGAGCGCCTCGAGCAGCAGGTGCCCCACTCCCCGGCCGAGCCACTGCTCCGATACGCCGAGCGTGCGCACCTCGCCCAGCTGCTCCCACATCACGTGCACGGCGCCGTATCCGACGACGGAGTCGACGTCGTCGATGGCCACGAGGAACTCCGGCACCGCGGCGTAGAGATCGACCAGGTCCTTGCCGAGCAGGATGCGTCGCGCCACCAGCGGCTCCATCAGCTCGACCATGCGCGGCACGTCGGCCGTGCGGGCGCTGCGGATGCGGATCGCGGAGGTGTCGCTCATCCCACCAGCCTACTGCCGCGGGCCGGGATCCCCCGTCGCCTCACGCGGAGAGGGATTCGCGCGGTCGTTCCCCCGGCGCAGCTCGGGGTGTGGATCGCGGCTCATCCGGACGCGATCGCCGAGCACGTCGGAGCGAACAGGGATCCGCGAGCTGATCGAGACCTCGAGAATGCCGGAGGGGCCCGCTGCCGAAGCAGCGGGCCCCTCCGGATCGATGGTCGCTCGGGCTACTCGGCGACCCCGGGGGTCGCGGCCGTCGACGCCACCGCGGCGGCCGACGAGGCCGAGGTCTCTCCGTGCGCCTTCTGCGACTGGCGGTCGGTGACGAAGGTGAACTCGCCGTCGACGAGGTCGACCTTCACCAGGTCGCCCGCGAGCAGCTCGGCCCCGAGGATGCGCTCCGAGAGCCGATCCTCGATCTCCCGCTGCATCGCGCGGCGCAGCGGACGCGCGCCCAGCGTGGGATCGTAGCCGATCTCGGCGAGGCGCTCGCGCGCCGCCGGGGAGATCTCGATGTGCATGTCGCGGTCGAGCAGACGATCCTTCAGCTGCTTCACGAAGAGGTCCACGATCTGCAGCAGCTCCTCCTTGGTGAGCTGCGGGAACACGATCGTGTCGTCGACGCGGTTGAGGAACTCCGGCTTGAAGTGCTTCTTCAGCTCCTCGTTGACCTTGCCCTTCATCGACTCGTAGCCGACCGAGGAGTCGCCCTCGATCTGGAAGCCCACCGGGCCGCCCGCGATCGCCGACGAGCCGAGGTTCGTCGTCATGATGATCACGGTGTTCTTGAAGTCGATGACCCGACCCTGGCCGTCGGTGAGGCGACCCTCCTCGAGGATCTGCAGCAGCGAGTTGAAGATGTCGGGGTGGGCCTTCTCGATCTCGTCGAAGAGCACCACCGAGAACGGCTTGCGGCGCACCTTCTCGGTGAGCTGGCCGCCCTCCTCGAAGCCGACGAACCCGGGGGGCGCGCCGAAGAGGCGGGACACGGTGTGCTTCTCGCCGTACTCCGACATGTCGAGCGAGATGAGCGCGTCCTCGTCGTCGAACAGGAACTCGGCGAGCGCCTTGGCGAGCTCGGTCTTGCCGACGCCCGTGGGGCCGGCGAAGATGAACGAGCCCGAGGGGCGCTTCGGGTCCTTGAGGCCGGCGCGCTGGCGGCGGATCGTCTTCGCGAGAGCGGAGATCGCCTCGTTCTGGCCGATCACGCGCTGGTGCAGAGCCTCCTCCATGAAGCGGAGACGCGAGGTCTCCTCCTCGGTGAGCTTGAACACCGGGATGCCGGTCGCCTGGGCGAGCACCTCGGCGATGAGCCCCTCGTCGACCTCGGCCTTCGTGGCGACGTCGCCCGAGCGCCACTGCTTCTCGAGCCGCAGCCGCTCCGCGATGAGCTTCTTCTCCTCATCGCGCTTGTTCGCGGCGGCCTCGAAGTCCTGCGCCTCGATCGCCTGCTCCTTGTCGGCGCGCACGACCGCGATCTTCTCGTCGAACTCGCGCAGCTCGGGCGGGCTCGACAGGATCGAGAGGCGCAGGCGGGCGCCGGCCTCGTCGATCAGGTCGATCGCCTTGTCGGGCAGGAAGCGATCCTGCACGTAGCGGTCCGCGAGATTGACGGCCGCGACGATCGCCCCGTCGGTGATCGACACCTTGTGGTGCGCCTCGTAGCGGTCGCGCAGCCCCTTGAGGATGTTGATCGAGTGCGGCAGCGACGGCTCGGCCACCTGGATCGACTGGAAGCGGCGCTCGAGCGCGGCGTCCTTCTCGAAGTGCTTGCGGTACTCGTCGAGCGTGGTCGCGCCGATGGTCTGCAGCTCGCCGCGGGCCAGCATCGGCTTCAGGATGTTGGCCGCGTCGATCGCGCCCTCGGCAGCGCCGGCGCCGACGAGGGTGTGGATCTCGTCGATGAAGATGATGATGTCGCCGCGGTTGCGGATCTCCTTGGTCACCTTCTTCAGGCGCTCCTCGAAGTCGCCGCGGTAGCGGCTGCCCGCGATCATGGAGCCGAGATCGAGCACGTAGACCTGCTTGTCCTTGAGCGTCTCGGGCACCTCGCCCTTGACGATCGCCTGAGCGAGACCCTCGACGACGGCGGTCTTGCCGACGCCGGGCTCGCCGATCAGCACGGGGTTGTTCTTCGAGCGGCGCGAGAGGATCTGCATGACCCGCTCGACCTCCTTCTCGCGGCCGATCACCGGATCGAGCTTGCCCTCGCGGGCGGCCTGGGTGAGGTTGCGGCCGAAGTTGTCGAGCACCTGCGAGCCCTTGGTCTCGCCCTGGGGCTCGGCGGCGCCGACGGTCGCGTTCTCCTTGCCGGCCTGGTAGCCGGAGAGGAGCTGGATCACGGTCTGGCGCACGCGGTTGAGGTCGGCCCCGAGCTTCACCAGCACCTGCGCCGCCACGCCCTCGCCCTCGCGGATGAGGCCGAGCAGGATGTGCTCGGTGCCGATGTAGTTGTGGCCGAGCTGCAGCGCCTCGCGCAGGCTCAGCTCGAGCACCTTCTTGGCGCGCGGCGTGAACGGGATGTGGCCCGAGGGGGGCTGCTGGCCCGTGCCGATGATGTCGGTCACCTGCGCGCGCACGGCGTCGAGCGAGATCTCGAGCTGCTCGAGCGCCTTCGCGGCGACGCCCTCGCCCTCGTGGATCAGGCCGAGCAGGATGTGCTCAGTGCCGATGTAGTTGTGGTTGAGCATCTTCGCCTCTTCCTGGGCGAGCACAACCACCCGGCGAGCGCGGTCGGTGAATCTCTCGAACATCAATAACCTCCTTGCGGTCTCCGTGAACGGTGGGACACCGCTGATGCATCCAGGCTACGGCGTGATCCGCGATCGTGGGCGCCTGTTCGTGCTGGGCGTAATGGCGGGGTCGCGCGGACGGCGTGCGCCCGAGGCCGGCGCCCTGCGCGCCGCGCCCCTTGACAGGCCGACCGCAGCGCGCTCATACTTATCGAGAAACGATAATATCGATGGTCGATAAGGAGATGCCATGTCCGCCGCACCATCCGACGCCCGCCGCCCCTCGACGCTCGACCGGATCGGAATCGTCCTCTTCATGCTCGCCGGCGCGGCGATCATCGTCGTCTCGGCGATCCGCGCGGGCGGCCGGATCATGCAGGTGCTGCTCGGCGAGGACGTGCCCGTCACGGCCTCGTTCCCCGGCACTCCCGTCGAGGCGCCGATCGGCCCCGGCGGCAGCGCCGTGCGGGTGCAGCTCGAGACCGCCGTCCTCGAGCTCCGGCAGATGTCCCCGCTGGGGTTCTGGTCGGGCATCCTGGAGCAGGTGGTGTATTTCGGATCGCTGGCGACCGTCGTCGTCTGCCTCGTACTGCTGTCGCGCAACATCCTGCGGGGCCGCGTGTTCAGCCGCGGCAGCACCGCCCTCGTCGCGACGGCGGGGATCGCGGGCCTCGCGGGCGCCTGCCTCGTCCCCCTCTTCCGCGGGCTGATGGGCGCCGAGGCGCTGCTGAGCGTCGTCGGCGACCAGCACGACGGCTTCATCATCGCCACGTTCGAGCCCTTCTCGCTCGTGATCCTCGCCTTCGTGGTCGCGGTCGTCGCGACGGCCTACGCGGTCGGCGCCCGCATCCAGCGCGACACGGAGGGACTCGTATGAGCCCGGCCGACCCCGAGGACGGGCACGCGATCCGCTGCCGACTCGACGAGCTGCTCGCGGCCCGCGGCATGACCCTCACCGAGCTGAGCGATCGCGTGGGCGTGAGCCTCGTCAACCTCTCCGTACTGAAGAACAACCGGGCCCGGGCGGTCCGCTTCTCCACGCTCACCGCGATCTGCCGCGCGCTCGACTGCGAGGTGGGCGAGCTGTTCGTGGCCGAGCTCGCCTGACCCGCCGACAGCTGCCCGCCACCCCGCGGACACCCCGGGTTCACTCCCCCGACCTAGGGTGAACCCATGCCCGCTCCCCTGGCCGCCGCCACGGCGTCGTCCGCAGCGCCGACCGAGGCGCCGCGCGGTCCCGCGCCGCCCGCATCCGCGCTCGCCCTGATCCGCGCATACGCCGCGACGCTCGGACACAGCGAGGGCGCCGTCGCGCGGGTGATCCTGGAGCGCCCCGGAGACGTGCCCCAGTGGTCGACGCAGCAGCTCGCCGCCGCCGCCGGCACATCGACGGCCACCGTGATCCGGGCCTGCCAGCGTCTGGGGTTCCGGGGATTCCAGCACCTCCGCCTCGAGCTGGCCCGAGAGAGCGCGGCGGTCGACCCCGGGCCTGCCGGGGACAGCGTCGATCAGGTCTTCGAGGGCGCCCGCGCGGCGCTGCTCGCGGGGCGCGAGGCCATCGACCGGCACGCGCTCGCCCGCGCGGCCGGCGCACTCGCGACTGCGCGCCGCGTCGTCTGCACCGCGAACGGCTTCTCCGCGCCCCCGCTGCAGGACGCGGCGATGCGGCTCGCCACCGTCGGCCGACCCGTCGAGGCGCCCATCGACATCCTGGCCCAGCAGTTCGCCGCGCACAGCCTCGGGCCCGAGGACGTGTGCCTCGCCCTCAGCCACTCGGGCGCGAACGCGCACACCCTGGCCGCCGTGCGGGCGGCGCGGAAGCGCGGCGCCCGGATCGTCGCCGTCTGCAGCTACGCGCGGGCCCCCCTCCCCGACCTCGCCGACATCGCGATCTCCACCGGTGCGATCGGCTCGCAGCACACGGTGGACCCCTTCTTCAGCAGGCTCGGGCACTCGGTGCTGCTGCAGGCGCTGATCGCCGAGATCTCGGTCCTGCTCGACCAGGCCGACCCGCTCGAGATGCGCGAGGTCGTCGCGGAGGCCCTCACCGACTCGTCCGGCTGAGCCCGCGCGCCCCCGCCCCCGCCCGCCCCCGCCCGCCCTACACTCCCCGCCCTGCTCGCCCTGCTCGCCCTGCCCTGCCCTGCCCTGCCCTGCCGCTCGGCCTACCCGCCCCGCCCTCCCACTCGCCCTGCCCGCACCGCACGTCGAACGCGCGTCAGTAGTTGTCGCCAAACCTCAGTTTCAGTGACAACTACTGACGCGCGAAAGAGGGTGCAGAGCTGACGCGCGAAGGAGGGTGCAGAGCGCGCAGAGGGTGCGGGTCGCACACCCTTCCCCGGTCTTTCACGTCGGATTCCCGCCGCGTTCACCCACCCGACACCCGGTGCCGCCAGGCTGCTGCTGTAACCGCGTTTCAGGCCCGATGTAACGGGCGGACCGCATCGGATCATCCGCCGGGAGACCGGAGCCGGGAAGAGGAGTTTCTGAGCAGTGCAGGCGATATCGCTCGAAGGCAGCTACAACGCACGGGGCATCGGCCGGGAGGGGGCTCCCTGGATCGTGCGCTCCGCCGCGCTCGACGCGGCGACCGAGCGCGACGAGCGGGTGCTGCGGGCGCACGGCGTCGACCTCGTGCTCGACCTCCGCGAGCCCGCCGAGCACGGCGCGCGCAGCCACGGCATCCCCGTGCGCTCGCTGCCCCTCTACGGCGAGGCCCCTCCCGCCGCCGGCTCCCTCGATGGGGTGTACGCGGGCCTCGTCGCGCACCGCGGCCACCGGCTCGCGGCCGCCGTCGCCGTGATCGCCGAGCACCCGGGCACGGTCCTCGTCCACTGCACGGCGGGTAAGGATCGCACGGGCCTCGTCGTGGCCCTCGCGCGACTCGCGGCCGGCGACGACCGGGCCGCGGTGATCGCCGACTACGCACGATCCGGAGACACGGTCCGGCCCGCCCGCGCGACGCTCGTCGCCGGGCTGCTCGACCGCCTCGGCCTCGTCGGCGCGGAACGAGGCGCCTCCGAGCGACTGCACCTCGACAGCCCCGCCGCCGCGCTCGACGCGGCGCTGGAGCAGGTCGACGCCCTCGGCGGGGTCGAGAGCTACCTGCTCGGCCGGGGCGCGACGCCGCAGCACCTCGCCGCGCTCGTGGCCCGGGCGGCCGGCGCGGCCCGGCCCGCGCCGGGGCCCGTCCCTGCGGCACCCGCGCTCGCGCTCACCGGCGAGGCCGGCGCATGAGTCGCGACACCGGCAGGTTCACGGTCCTCCACCTGAGCGACGTGCACGCGACCGAGAGCGGCCTGCTCTACGACGCGGTCGACGGGCTCGGCCGGCTGGAGCGGGTCGGCGACTACGCCCGCTCCGCCGGCATGACCCCGGAGGCCGTCGTCGTCACGGGAGACCTCGTGCAGCGCGGCAATCCGGCCGCCTACCCGGCGGTGGCCGAGGCGTGCCGGCGACTCGAGGAGGCGGTCGGCGCCCCGGTGCTCACGGTGCTCGGCAACCACGACGACCCCGAGGCCGCCCGGGCGCTTCCCGACCACCGCGAGCGCCACTTCGGCGAGCGCACGATCGACGGGTTCCGCATCGTGCGCCTCGACTCGCACGCCGGCGGGCTCGACGCCGAGCAGCTCGACTGGCTCGCGGCGGTGCTGTCCGCGCCGTCCGAGCGCGGCACGATCCTCGCCCTCCACCACGCGCCCATCGGCTCGCCCATGCCCGCGCTCCGGCGGCAGGGTCTCGCCGCCCCCGACGCCCTGCTCGGGATCCTCGACGGCTCGGACACCCGCGCGATCCTCGCCGGGCACTTCCACCACGCGCTCACCGCCTCGGTGCGCGGCATCCCCGTGTTCGTCGCCCCGTCGCTCGCCTATCACCAGGTGATGGACGCGGGACCGCACGCCGTCGCCGGACACGACTCGCCCATGTTCTCGCTCGTGCAGTTCACGCACGACGGCGTGAGCTCCTCGGCGATCGCGCTGCACACCCCCGAACCCCTCTTCACCCACCCCATCACCCGCACTCCAGAGAAAGCGAACCATGTCTCGTAACCGCACCCTCGGCGCCATCGCGGCGCTCTCCCTCTCGGCACTCGCCCTCGCGGGCTGCTCCTCGCCGAGCGCCGACGCGACCGCTTCCGGCGACCCGTCCGGCACCGCCGGCTCCGACGCCTCGACGATCACGCTCTACACCTCGGAACCGCAGGAGAAGATCGACGAGATCGTCGCCGCGTTCAACACGCATCACCCCGAGATCACGGTCGACGTCTTCCGCGCGGGCACGGGCGACCTCACCGCGCGGATCGCCGCCGAGGAGAAGGCCGGCGACATCGGCGCCGACCTGCTGCTCGCCGCCGACGCCGGCACCTTCGAGGACTACGCCGAGCGCGATCTGCTGCTCGAGTACCGGTCGCCGGAGGCCGCCGACATCGATCAGAGCCTCATCGATCCCGAGCACTTCTACGTCGGCACGCGTCTCCTCCCCACCGTGATCGCGGTCAACACCAGCGCGATCGAGGACGCGCCGGAGTCGTGGCAGGACCTCACCGACCCCGCCTACGCCGGCAAGATCGCCATGCCGAATCCCGATGTCTCGGGCGCGGCGGCCTACAACGCCGCGGTGTGGCTGAACGAGCCGTCGCTCGGGCTGAACTGGCTCGAGGGCCTCGCCGCCAACCGGCCGCTCATCGCCGAGAGCAACGGGCCCGTCTCGCAGGCGGTCGCCGAGGGCAGCAGCCCGGTCGGCATCGTCGTCGACTCGCTCGTGCGCGACCTCGCCTCCGCCGGCTCCCCGATCGCGGCGGTCTACCCGAAGGAGGGTGTGCCCTTCGTCTCGCAGCCCGTCGGTATCTTCGCGGACACCGCGGAGCCGGAGGCGGCACAGCTCTTCGTCGACTTCCTGATCAGCCAGGAGGGGCAGCAGATCGCGGCGTCGCAGTCGTACCTGCCCATCCGGGAGGACGTCGAGAGCCCCGAGGGCGCCCCGGCCGTCTCCGACATCACGCTGCTGAACCCCGACCTCGCGACCGTCCGCGCCTCGCAGGCCGACGCCGTCGAGACCTTCAATGGCCTCTTCCAGTAGCACGCTCCGGCGGACGCTCGTGGGCCCGGTCGGCACCGACCGGGCCCACGAGCCCCGCGGCCGCGGCGTCGGAATCCGACGGCTCGACGGACTCGGCGCCCTCCGCGGGGTGCTCTGGGGTGCGGTCGCCGCTCTGGTCCTCGTGCCGATCGCCGCGATCCTCGTACTCGCCGCGACGGGAGGGGGCTGGGCGGCGCTGGGAGATACCGACGTGCTCACCGCCGCGGGCAACTCACTCGTCTCGGCGACCGTCTCGGGTGCGCTCGCCGTGCTCGCGGGCACCGCACTCGCCCTGCTGCTCGAGCGCACCGATCTGCCGGGCCGGCGCGCGCTGCGCCTGCTCGCGCTGAGCCCGATGCTCATGCCGCCGTTCGTCGGCGCCATCGCCTGGCTCAGCCTGCTGGGCCCGTCCTCGGCGCTGAACACGTTCTGGGCGTCGCTCTTCGGCGGCCCGCTGTGGAACCTCTACGGAGGCGACGGGGTCGTCTTCCTGCTCACCCTCCACAGCTACCCGATCGCCATGATCATCGTCACCGCCGCGCTGCGCCGAGTGCCGGCCGACCTGGAGCAGGCGGCCCGCATCGCGGGATCCTCGGCGCCGCGCGCCCTGTGGGAGGTCACGACCCCCCTGCTGCGGCCCGCCATGCTGTCGTCGTTCACGCTCATCGCGGTATCGAACCTCGCCGACTTCGGCATCCCCTCCATCATCGGGCTGCCCGAGCGCTACGTGACGCTCTCCACCCTCGTGTACCGCTACCTGCAGTCGGGCACCGTCGACGACCCGATCGCCGTCGTGTCCGCGATCGGCTTCGTGCTGCTGGTCATCGCGCTCCTCGGCGTCGCGACCGACCTGCTGCGCGCGCGGAGCCGCGTCGAGCTCGACGCGCAGGCCGGCGCGGCAGCTCTCCTCCCGCTGGGCCGGGCGCGGATCCCCCTCGGCGCGATCACGGCGGCGGTCGTGCTCGCGGCCACGGTCCTGCCGCTCATCACCCTGACGATCCAGGCCCTGCTCCCCGCTCCCGGCGTGCCGCTCAGCGCGGAGACCGTGACGCTCGCGAGCTTCGAGCGGGCGCTCACCGCGCCGGGAACCCTGACCGGCATCGGCAACTCCGTGATGCTGGCATCGCTCGCGGCCGTCATCTGCGGGGTGCTCGGGCTCGGGATCGGCACCCTCGTCACCCGCACCCGCGCACGCGGCAACGCGGCGCTGCTCGGGATCTCGCTGCTGCCGCAGGCGATCCCCGGCCTCGTGATCGCGGTCGCCTGGCTCGTGATCGCGCCGCGGATCGGGCTGTACAACACGCCGTGGCTGATCCTCTGCGCCTACCTGACCTCGTTCCTCGCGCTCGTGGTGCAAGCCGTGCATGCACCGCTGTCGGCCACGCCGACCACCGCCGAGGAGGCCGCGAGGATCTCGGGCGCCTCTCGGCTGCGCGCCCTGTGGGACATCTCGTGCCGCATGGCGGTTCCCGCGGCGATCTCGGGCGCGATCCTCGTCGCGCTCACCGCGGTGCGCGAGCTGACCCTCTCGGTGCTGCTGCTCTCCCCGGGGTCGCAGACCCTCGGCGTCGTCATCTTCAACCTCCAGCAGGCCGGCGCCTACAACGCGTCCTCCGCGCTCTCCCTCATCGTCGCGATCGTCGGCCTCGCCGGGCTCGGCCTCACCGCGCGTTCCCACCGCTAGGAGTCTCCCGTGTCATCCGTCACCCTCGAATCCGTCAGCCTCGCCTACCCGGGCGGTCACCTCGGCCTCGCCGACGTGGACCTCCGCGTCGGCGACGGCGAGTTCGTCGCCCTCGTCGGCCCCTCCGGCTCGGGCAAGACCACCCTGCTGCGCACGGTCGCGGGGTTCATCTCTCCGACCGCGGGGACCGTGCGCATCGGCGACGCCCTCGTCGCGTCGCCCTCGCGCAGCGTGGAGCCGGAGCGACGGGGCCTGGGAATGGTCTTCCAGCAGCACGCGGTGTGGCCGCACTGGAACGTGGGCCGCAACATCGAGTACCCCCTGAGGAGAGCCGGCGTCGCGACCGCCGAGCGCCGGCGACGGGTCTCCGAGGCTCTGGAGCTGGTCGGCCTGGCGGGGGCGGAGCGGCGCAACCCGGCGACCCTCTCCGGCGGCCAGCGGCAGCGCGTCGCGATCGCCCGGGCCGTCGTCGCGCGGCCGCGCGTGCTGCTGCTCGACGAGGCGCTCTCGGCGCTGGACGAGCCGCTGCGCGACCGCCTCCGGCTCGAGCTGCGCTCGCTCACCCGCAGCCTCGGGCTCACCGTGCTGCACGTCACCCATGACCGCAGCGAGGCGCTCGCGCTCGCCGACCGCGTCGTGGTGCTCGACGGCGGCCGCGTGCAGCAGATCGGCACCCCGGCGGAGCTGCTCGAGCGCCCCGCGTCGCCGTTCGTAGCGGGGTTCGTCTCGGACGCGACGGTCGTTCCGGGCCGCCTCGGCGCAGACGGGTTCCGCGCGAGCGCGCACCCGCTCGCGGTGCCGGCGGCTCGCCTCGACGTGCGGGGGCCCGGAGCGGAGGCCTCGGCGGTGATCTCGATCCAGCCCGAGCACGTCTCGGTCGTGCCCGATCCCGACGGGGACGCCGTGGTCGCCTCGTCGCTGTTCGGGCGGGGCGGCGACGAGCTCGTCGTCGACTGGGCCGGGCTCGCGATCCGCAGCCGCGCGAGCGGGGTGCGCTGCCGGGAGGGCTCGCGCGTGCGCGTGGTCGTCGAGCGCGCCGCGGTCTTCCCCTCGGGGGATCCGCAGGGCTCCGGCACGGTCCCGGGCGGTCCCGGGCGGCGAGCCGCCGAGCACGGATCGCCCGCGGGAGCGGCGCCCGAGCGCCTCCCCGCGCCCGCGGAGGCCGGAGCGGCTACGGTGGGATCATGAGCGATTCAGCGATCCCGCACGGGTCGATCGTCGTCGTACGGCACGGCGAGACCGACTGGAACATCGGGCGCCGGATCCAGGGCCGCACGGAGATCCCGCTGAACGAGACCGGCCGGTCCCAGGCGCGCGCGGCCGCCGCGATCCTCCGCCGCTCGGGAGCGTGGACCCGCGTGGTGTCGTCGCCGCTCGGCCGCGCCGCCGAGACGGCGAGCATCATCGCCGAGGTGCTCGGCCTCCCCGCGCCCGGTCTCGATCACGGGATCCTCGAACGGGATTTCGGACCGGCCGAGGGGCTCCTCGTCGCCGAGGCCGCGGCGCGCTGGCCGGGTCTCGAGGTCCCCGGGGCCGAGTCGCTGACAGATCTCGCCGAGCGCGGCGCCCGCGCCCTCTCGCGACACCTGCACGAGGCGCCCGGGACCGTCGTCGTGGCGCACGGCGCGCTCATCCGGTCCACGCTCTCGGTGCTGAGCGGGCAGGAGGCGCCGAGAATCCTGAACGGCGAGGCGTGGGTGCTCTCACCGCACCCCGAGGGATCGCCGGGAGCGGCTCTCGGCGATCCGGCCGATGTCGGCGCGCGGCGCCCCCTGGCGCTCGTTCGACGGCTCGGCGCCCCCGAGATGCAGCATGCGATCTGAGTGCGGGTCCTGCGACTGCGCTCGCGCTACGCGGGATGACGCCGGGCGGGGTCAGATCTCGCCGCGGTTCAGCGCCCAGGAGGCGACCTCGAAGGCGCGCACCGTCCAGAAGAGCTTCTCCGCGTCCTGCGGGGTGGGCCAGCTCGAGACCTTGACCCCGACGACGCCCGTCGCCCGGTTCATGTAGATCATCTGGCCGTGGATCCCGAGCGCGAGCATCACATCGCCGCTCTCGCCGGGGAACCAGAACCCGTTGCGGTACATGCCGCCCGGCATGAGCGTCGGCTCGGGCGCGTTGGCGAAGGCCTCGCGCGAGTCCGGGCCGCCCGCGAAGGTGTCCTCGACCCACCACTCCGGAAGCACCTGCGCTCCGTCGAGGGCCCGGCCCCGGTCGGTGAACAGGTGCCCGAAGCGCGCGAGATCCCGCATGGCCGCCGAGACCCCGCCGTCGAACATGCCGGCTCCGACGCTGTCGATCCCGACGTGCGCGTCGAACTCCGCCCCCATCGGCTGCCAGAGGCGCTCGGACATCACGTCGGCGGCGTGCCGCCCCGCGGCGCCCTGGATCACGAATCCGAGCGCGTCGGTCTCGCACGACTTGTAGTCGAAGGGGCCGCCGTGCGGGCCGTTCTGGCCGAGCGTGGCGAGGAATCCGAGCAGCGAGTCGGGCACGTCGGGGTGCTTCTTGGGGGCCCAGCCGATCGCCTCTTCGAGCAGCCGCACCTCCGCATCCTCGTTGAGGTACTCCTCCGAGAAGCGCACCCCGGTGCGCATGTCGACGAGGTGCCGCACGAGCGCGCCCTCGTACCCCGACCCCGTCAGCTCGGGCACGTAGCTCGTCACCATCCCGTCGAGGTCGAGTTCGCCGCTCGCGGCGAGCAGGCCGGCGGTGGTCGCCGTGAGCGACTTCGACACCGACATCAGCAGGTGCATGCCCGCCGGGAGCATCGTGCCCAGGTACTGCTCGCCGACGATGGCGCCCCGGTGCGACATCATCCAGCCGTCGGTGAACGTCGCCTGCATCACCTCGGTGAACGAGGCCGAGCGGTCCTCCCACGGGTGCGGAACCTCCAGAGTGCCCAGATCGGCCGGGCGCTGCGCGAACTCGGTCGTGCGCGCTCCCCGGCAGATCTGGTGCACGGGCAGGAACGACTGGATGTTCTGCATCGACCACTGCAGATAGGGCGCGAACTGCCACTGATCCAGCGGCGGCACCACCTGGATGAATCCCGTTGTCGAACCGTTCAGTCCGTAGCCGGTCTCAGTACTCATCCGTTCATTATCCCACGCACCGCTACTTTCCCTTGGCAGGGGCGGGCTTCGGCGCCGGCTCCTCCCCCTCGACGGTGGTGACCTCGTACATGCCCCTGATCGCGTCGATGAGGTACTTGGCGTGCAGCGTCAGGCCGCCGTGGCTCGCCTCGAGGTGCGCCTTCGTGACGAGGATGCCGAGATCGGCGCCCTTCCAGCGGTAGTCGCCCTCCTGGTAGATGCGCAGGTAGAAGGCCTCCGACTCCGAGGTCAGCAGATGCCAGTCGAGGTCGCCGTGGCTGTAGACCAGGTTGCCGTAGTGGTCGAGCACGTACCGGCCGGTGCGCGGCGCCGAGTCGATGCGCTCCACGGAGTTGCTCGTGTGCTTGATCACCATGTGGCTCCACTCGTCCTCCGAGGCGAGCTCCTCCCAGCGCCGGTTGATCTCGTCGACGTCGATCTCGAAGTCGATCCCCGAGTACTCGAGGAGGTGGAAGGCGAAGAGCGGCACATCGGCGTAGGCTCCGGCCGTGACGTTGGTGATCGCCGAGGCCCCGCTGACCCGCGGGTTGAGCTCGCCCAGGTAGACGTCCCCGGTGTCGGTGTCGAGCAGCACGTCGACCTCGAAGAAGCCGCGGTACCCCTCCTTCCCCAGCCGGTCGCCGAGCTTGCGCACGAGCTGCACGGCGGCGTGCCGGCTCTCGTCGTCGAGCACCGTCGGGAACATCTCGTTGCCGGCCCAGCCGCCGCGATACGGCGTGAGATCGGCGTGGCCGGTGATCTCGGTCATGCAGGGGCCGACCACGGTGCCGTGCCGCGTGAGCACCGCCTCGATCGCGATCGGGCGGTTGTTGATCCGCTTCATCACCTTGATCTCGACGCCGGTGACCTCGTCGGCGATGGCCGCGAACTCCGCCTCGCTGGTCACGAAGTAGGTGGTCTTCCCCGAGTCGCCGTAGGCGGTCTGGATCACCAGGTCCTGGCCCAGCTTCGCGGCGTCGGTGACCTGCACCAGCTCGTCCCAGCCGTCGACCGTGGTGAGCACGTTGGGCACGCTCGGCACGCCGACGGAGTCCGCGATCTGGGTCGTCACGATCTTCGAGTCGAGCCGCTCCCGCAGCTCGTGGCTCGGCAGGATCAGCTCGTAGTCGAGCTCCTCGCAGATGCGCTCCGTCTCCTCGTCGAAGAAGACCATGACCACCTGCGGCCGCGCACCGGGGGGCGTGCGACGCTCGATGTGGGCCCGCACCTCGTGGTTGCGCAGCAGCCAGTTGTTGATCGCCTCGCCGCTCTCGAACTCGACGTAGGGCTTCTCCGACGGGGTGAACACCCGCGGGTGGGTGCCGTCCCAGCTGTCGTAGTACGAGATGTAGGAGAAACCGCGCACCCACCGGTCGAGGCCGAGCAGGTTGAAGGCGGTCGCGCCGACGAAGAACACGGGGGTGTCGCTCGTGCGCAGGTAGTGGCGGATCTCGGAGATGTTCTTGAGCTTGGTGAAGCCGCTGCGGCCGATCGTGACGGGACCGGTGACGGGGGCCTTGCGCGGGCGCTTGCTGCGCGTCAGAGGCTTCTTCTGCGCCGGCTTCGCGGCGGTCGGGGCGGCCTCCGGCTTCGCGGCGGCGGCCGCTGCGGTGGTCTTGGCCGCGGCCGCCTTCGCGGTGGCGGTCTTCGCGGCGGCGGTCTTCGCGGCGGCGGTCTTCGCGCGAGTCGTCGAGCTCTTGGCCTGGGAGACGGCGGCCTTCGCCTTCGTCGTCGTCGTTTTCGCCCGGCTCGCAGCGGCCTTCGGCTTCGCCGAGGAGGCCTTCGGCTTCGCGGCGGCCGCGGTGTCCGCGGCCGGGGCGGAGCCCGTCTCGATCTGCGAGACCGCGGGTGCCGCAGCAGTCTCGTCGGGGACATGGGAAGCAGTCTGACGCGCCATTGCGTTTCCTTCCGTCGAATACGGTAGTGGCATGTTTGCACACTCGGGGAGGAAACCAAAATCGACGTCCGAGAGTCGCCGGAGGGGTCGCGCAGCGCCCCCGGGAGACGAGGCTACTGCAGCGCCGAGGTGAGGCGCGCGAGGCCGTCGAGCAATTGCGACCTGAGCGGCTGTTTCAGCCACTCCTCGAGCGTCAGCTCTCGAGAGTTCGCGCGGTAGTAGTCGCTCACCTCGTCGAGATCCTCGACGAAACGGCGCCCCTGCACCACCATCGAGATCTCCATGTTGAGTCCGAAGGACCGCTGGTCCATGTTCGACGACCCCACCACGGCGACCTCGTCGTCGACGGTGAAGTGCTTCGAGTGCAGGATGTAGGGTGGTCGGAACATCCAGATGCGCACCCCCGCGCGCAGCAGTTCCTCGTAGTACGAGCGCTGCGCGTGATACACCACGGCCTGATCACCGGTCTCCGAGACGAAGAGCTCCACGTCGACGCCCCTCGCGGTCGCCGCCCGCAGTGCGTTCATGATCGAGCCGTCGGGCACGAAGTACGGGCTCGTGATGCTGATCCGGCGCTGCGCGGTGTACAGCAGCGCGACGAACACCTGGAGGTTGTTCTCGCCCGCGTAGCCCGGGCCGCTCGGCACGATCTGGCAGTCGAGCTCCCCCGGCCGCTCGGCCTCGAGAGCCGCCTCGGAGAGGTGGGTGAGGTACTCGCCGGTCTCCAGGTACCAGTCCCCCTGGAACACCGCCTCGAGGCCGAGCACGATGGGGCCCTCGACCCGCACCATGAGATCCTTCCAGTGCAGGCCCCGGCGGCGGTTCGACGGCTTGTTGTAGCTCGAGTCGACGAGGTTCTGCGACCCCATGAAGCCGACCCGGCCGTCGACGACGATGAGCTTGCGGTGATTGCGCAGATCCGGCCGCTGGTACTCGCCCCGCCACGGCCGCACCGGCAGCATGTAGGCCCAGTCGGCACCCATCTCGGTGAGACTGCGGGCGGTGCGCTTCGCACCCGGATTCCGCACCGCCGACACGTGGTCGAGCAGCACGCGCACCTGCACTCCCCGCGCCGCCGCCTCGCGCATCGCCGCGAACACGTCGTCGGTCGAGTCGTCGTGCACGAGGATGTAGAACTCGATGTGCACGTACTCCCGGGCGCTGCGGATCGCCTCGGCCATGCGCTCGAACGACTCCTCGTAGTCGATGTAGATCGACGCCGTGTTGCCGCGCAGCATCGGCTGCGCGCCGAGGGAGCGCCCCAGCTTCACGGCGTTGTCGAGGCCCGGGCTGAGCCGGTCGCCCGGCGTGACGAGGCTGCGCTCCTCGCGCTCCGCGATCTGCGCGACGAAGTGGTTGATCGCCTCCTGCTTCTGCTCGCGCTTGCGCGGCAGGCGCTTGCTGCCGATGATCAGGAAGAGCAGCAGCCCGGGCACGGGCAGGAGGAAGATGGCCATGAGCCAGGCCATCCCCGCCGTCGGACGGCGGTTGCGCGGAACCACGAAGAGGGCGACGATCCGGATGACGTTGTCGATGATGAAGAACGACAGGGTCCAGACGTAGGGCCAGTTGACCTGGAGCCAGCTGAGATCCACGACGTTTCCCTTCCTCCGGCGCACTCGGGCGGTGCAGCCGCACGGCTGCACTCACTCTATCGGGAGAAAGGGCTGGTCAGAGTTCGTCGCGCGCCGGAAGGCCGGCCTTCGCGCGTTCCTCGTTCTCGATCTGCTGGAAGATGCGCCGCTCGGTGCGGTCGGCGCGGAGGATCAGGCGCAGCACGAGCCAGAAGAAGAGCCCGATCAGCACGGTCGGGGTCAGCGACCACACCGCGTTCATCCACCAGTTGTCCATAGTGCCCTCAGTCTACCCTTCCGCTCCCCCACGAAACCTGGGATCGGAGCGGACGCCGGTCGATGCGCGACCGCATCCTCGCGCAGGCGCCGACCGCGGGCAACCGTCGTCCCGCGCACAGGCGAGGAACGAGTCGGAATCGCAGGATCCGCCAACCCGCAGCATGGATCCTGCGATCCGCTCCGCCGCCGCAGGATGACCGACCGGGCGCTCCGCGCCTCTACCGACATGGATCCTGCGATCCGCTCCGCGGCCGCAGGATGACCGACCGGGCGCTGCGCGCCCGGTCGGTCACTTGACCAGCGGGAACAGGATCGTCTCGCGGATCCCGAGGCCGGTCAGCGCCATGAGGAGCCGGTCCATCCCCATGCCCATGCCGCCCGACGGGGGCATGCCGTGCTCGAGCGCGCGCAGGAACTCCTCGTCGACCCGCATCGCCTCGTCGTCGCCGCGGGCCGCCTCGGCGGCCTGCTGCACGAAGCGCTCGCGCTGCACCACGGGATCGACGAGCTCGGAGTAGCCGGTGGCCAGCTCGAAGCCGCGCACGTAGAGGTCCCACTTCTCCACGACGCCCGGGATCGAGCGATGGTGGCGGGTGAGCGGGCTCGTCTCGACCGGGAAATCCATCACGAAGGTGGGGCGGGTGAGCCCGTCCTTGGCGAAGTGCTCCCACAGCTGCTCGACGAGCTTGCCGTGGTTGGGCAGGTGCACCCCGACGCCCTCGGCGTCGGCGATGGGCTGGAGCTCGTCGACGCCGGTCTCGGGCGTGA